>CP009911.1 GCA_000808095.1 Borreliella chilensis
ATATTAGAAATTTAAAAATTATTTGCCCATCTATAAATACTGTTTGGAGAGGAAATAATGAAAAATTATAATCTTTTTAAGATAAGATCAATTGTTTTGTTTATTTTAATGGTTTTTAGCTTTCATAAAAATGTCAGTTTTTATGGTTTATTGTATCATTTCCAAAAAAAGAGAAGGGATCAATGTAAAATACGAATTTTGATTTAATAAAATTTACATTAAAATAATTTGATTATGTTCCTTATACAAAGATTGAAAAGCAAAATACAATATACATTTCTTTTTAAAGAATAAATTGCAAGTGTTTTATGATAAGAGTATTTTAAGTGTTGTTAAGAATGTCAACGTGAAATTATATTTCATATATAATATAAATGTGGAAAAAATTTAAATTTATAAAGACCTATAAGGATGCTTGGTATGAAAATCTTGATAAAAATGTTAAAAACTGTAATTATTTTAAATTTACTATTATTTTTTTCTTGTATTAAAGAAAATGATAGGCATAAATTAGTGTTTAAGCTAAATATCGGTAGTGAACCTGCTACTTTAGATGCTCAATTGATAAACGATACTGTTGGATCAAAGATTGTAAGTCAAATGTTTCTTGGCATTTTAAATGGAGATCCCAGAACTGGGGGATACATGCCGGGACTTGCTAAAAGTTGGGATATCTCTGATGAAGGAACAGTGTATACGTTTCATTTAAGAGATAATCTTGTTTGGAGCGATGGAGTTGCGATTACTGCTGAAGGAATAAGAAAATCTTATCTTAGAATTTTAGACAAAGAAACCGGGTCATCTCTTGTTAGCATTATTAAATCTGCTATAAAAAATGCAGAAGAGTATTTTGATGGCAAAGTAAATGAGTCTGACCTTGGAATCAAAGCGCTTGATGAGAAAACTTTAGAAATGACACTAACATTTCCAAAGCCATATTTTCTTGATATGTTGGTGCATCAAACATTTATACCTTTACCAGTGCATATTATTGAAAAGCATGGACAAAGTTGGACAAACCCTGAGAATATGGTTGTTAGTGGACCTTTTAAATTAAAATCTAGAGTTTTAAATGAAAAGGTTGTTCTTGAAAAGAACAATAAATATTATAAATCTAAAGATGTTGTTCTTGATAGTGTAGTATTTTTTACTACAGATAATAGCATTACAGCTTATAATATGTATTTAAATGATGAACTAGATGCAATTTTTAACAATGTTCCACCAGATTTGCTTAAGGAGCTTAAACTTAGGGATGATTATTATTCAATAGGGACTAATTCAAACTATTTTTATTCTTTAAATACCAAGGTAAAGCCGCTTGATGATGTTAAGGTTAGAAAGGCTTTATCTCTTGCTATTGATAGAAAAACTTTAACAGAGAGTGTTCTTAATGATAGTTCTATTCCCACAAGAAGAGCAACTCCAGATTATATTGATTACTCTTATAAAAGTAATTTAACCTTATTTGATGCTGGAATGGCTAAAAAGCTTTTGTTAGAGGCAGGATATCCTAATGGTAGAAATTTTCCTTTATTAAAAGTAAAATATAATGTAAATGATATGCATAGAAAAATTGCCGAATTTATTCAAAATCAGTGGAAGAAAAATTTAAGTATTGATGTTCAGCTTGAAAATGAAGAATGGTCAACATATATAAATAGCAGGGTAAATGGTAATTATGAAATAATAAGGGCAGGTTGGTCAGGAGATTATGCTGATCCTATGACATTTTTAAGTATTTTTAAAACGGAAAACGCATCTTTTTCATCTTATGGATATTCAAATTCTGAATATGATAGACTTTTAATGAAATCAGATCTTGAAAGAAATATTTTTAAAAGACAAGAAATTTTAAAAAAAGCAGAGTCAATAATAATCGATAGAGATTTTCCAGTTATATTTATTAATATAAATTCTTCTGGCTATCTTTTTAGAAACGATAAGTGGAAAGGCTGGGAGCCAAATATTTCAGAAAGATTTGATTTATCTGAAATAAAACCAATTAAATAATTTTGAAATTAGCAGGTATTTTTATAAAAATACCTGCTATATTAGTAGCTCATTTTTTATTAATTTGATTATTTTGGAGTTACTATTCCTTAATAGAGTAAACGCTGAATACATTAATGCTAGAAAAAGCATTGCAAAAACAGATGACATTATTATGTTTTTCATTATTCCTCTCCTATCAATTAAGGGTTTTATTTCTTCAATGCTAACGCAAAATTTCAATATTTTAAAGAGGGTTGTTATTTAATTTGATAAATATCTTTTTATCTTTATTTTATGTTAAAAACATCATGAGGATGGGATTCTTTTAATGAAGAATGGCTTATTTTTACGAACTTAGAATTTGCTTTTAAATCAGATATTGTAAGTGTTCCTAAATAACCCATTCCAGCCATTAGACCACCTTTTAATTGAGTCAAAATATCTTTTAATTTTCCAGAATACGGTACCATACCTTCAATTCCCTCAGGAACCAATTTTCTGGGTTCGTTGTTTTCAAGTTGGAAATATCTTGATTTAGAACCTCTTTTCATAGCAGAAATAGAACCCATTCCGACATAAGATTTAAATTTTTTTCCATTGTGAATTATTTCTTCTGAAGGAGATTCTTTTGCGCCTGCAAAGAGATTGCCTATCATTACACTGTCAGCTCCTGCTGCGATGGCCTTAACAATATCTCCTGAAAACCTTATTCCACCATCTGCTATAATGCAAATGTTTGTGTTTTTGCAAACTTCATAAACATCGCATATTGCTGTTATTTGAGGAACACCAACTCCTGCAACAATTCTTGTTGTGCATATACTACCTGGACCTATTCCTACTTTTAAACAGTCTGCCCCCGCATTGATTAAATCTAATGCGGCTTCTTTGGTTACTATATTGCCAGCAATAAGGTTTAAATTTGGGTACTTGTTTTTAATTGTTTTGACAAGTTCTATTACTCTTGTGGAATGCCCATGGGCAGAATCTATGACAAGTAGATCTACTTGTGCTTTTACCAGTTCTTCAACTCGTTCCATAGTATCTATCTCAATAGAAACAGCAGCGCCTACTCTTAGTCTACTGTTGGAATCTTTACATGCATTAGGAAAATCTTCTTTATGTTCTACATTTTTGCTAGTTACTGGTTCTTCTATATATTGATTTGTTACGAATGCTTTGGCTGTTTGTTCGTTTGCATCCTTATTAGTGTTGGTAGGTTTTGGAATTTTCTGAATTTGATATGTTTTTACTTTTTCTATTTCTTTTTTTTGATTCTCTATTGACATGTTTTTATGTACAATTCCTATTCCCCCTTCTTTAGCAATAGCTATTGCCATTTGGCTTTCTGTAACTGTATCCATAGCAGAACTTAAAAAGGGGATATTTAAGGATATATTTTTTGTCAATTGTGTTTTTAAATTAACCTCACTAGGCAATATAGATGATTTTCTTGGGATTAAAGACACATCATCAAAAGTTAGTGCTTCTTTTATTATTTTGTTTGTCATAAAGTTTCCTTTTTATTCTTTTTGCTATTCCCATTCTATTGTTGATGGAGGCTTAGAAGATACATCGTAACAAACTCTATTTATGCCCCTAACTTCATTGATTATTCTTGAAGAAACTTTTTTTAAAAAATTATAAGGAAGCTCAGTCCATTCTGCAGTCATGAAATCTTGAGTATTTACACATCGAATAACAGCGGTATATTCATATGTCCTTTTGTCTCCCATTACGCCTACGGATTTTACAGGCAGCAGAACAACAAATGCTTGTCTTATTTCATAATATAAATCATTTATGAAAAGTTCTTCTATCAGAATATTGTCTGCTTCTTGTAAGATATGTATTTTCTTTTGTGTCACCTCTCCAATTATTCTTATTGCTAGTCCTGGGCCTGGAAATGGGTGTTTGTAAAGATCTTCCTTTTTAATGCCCAGCTTTATTCCAATTTGAATTATTTCATCTTTAAAAAATTCATTTAAAGGCTCTAAAAGTTTTAAACTCATATTATCTGGAAGTCCTCCCACATTGTGATGAGATTTAATTTTTGAAGATGTATTATTTTTTGATTTAGATTCAATTACGTCAGAATAAATTGTTCCTTGAGCTAAATATTCTATATTTTTATCTTCTAGAGTAATTTTTTCGAAAACATTTACGAATTCTTTTCCTATTATTTTTCTCTTTTTCTCAGGATCGCTTATAGTTTGTAAATGGTTCAAGAATTTTTCAGAAGCATCAATGTATTTTAGATTTAAATCATATTGATGCTTTAAATCTAGTATTTTTTTTTCTTCATTTTTACGTAACAATCCCGTATTTACAAAAACACAGATTAAATTGTTTTTTATTGCTTTTTTTATAAGCAATGCGCAAACTAAAGAATCTGTACCGCCAGAAAGTCCTAAAACAACCTTTTTGTTACCGACTTTAAGTTTAATTTTTTCTACAATAGTTTCTATATTACTCTCTAATGACCAATTAGTTTGAGCTTGGCAAATTTTAAAAACAAAATTTTTAAGTATTTGATCTCCGAATTCAGAATGAGTTACTTCTGGGTGAAATTGTAGACCATATATTTTTTGAGTTTCATTTGAGATAGAAGCAATGCAATTTTGTGTACAAGCTACTTGCTTGAAATTGTTGGGTATTTTTTCAATGCTATCTCCATGACTCATAATAATTTGAAATTTGTTTGGAAGTTCTGAAAATAAAGGGGATTTTTCGTCTTTTAAAAAGATTTCAGAGCTTCCATATTCTTGCGTGCTGTTTTTAGATACTAGACCACCAAATAACTTAGCAATTATTTGCATTCCATAACAGATTCCCAAAACAGGTATTTTTAAATTAAAAATTTCCATATTCAAGGTAGGAGCATCTTTTGAATAAACAGAAGCAGGTCCTCCGCTTAGTATTATTCCCATAATATTCATATTTTTTATTTCTTTTAAAGGTGTGTAATAAGGCATTACTTTTGTGTAAACGCCAATTTCCCTAATTCTTCTTGCGATTAGCTGGCTATATTGAGATCCGAAATCTAATATAAGCATTACATTAGCACTCATCATACAAGTCCTTAAAATAAATCAAAAGTCAACTCATTAAAATATAATTGGATTAATTATAGCATATCTTTTTTATTTCTGTCAAGCTTGAGTTCAAAAAAGTTATTCAATTGTGATAAAATAAATAATTTTCAGTAAATTGAAAATTATTTATTTTATAAAAGTCTGATAGCTTGAAAAATTATTTAATTTTCAATAAAAATTGAAAAAACAAAATTGTTGAACTAATAATTCATAAAAAGGAGGCACAATTTAATGAAGAAGAATACATTAAGTGCAATATTAATGACTTTATTTTTATTTATATCTTGTAATAATTCAGGTAAAGAAGGAAATTCTGCATCTGCTAACTCTGATGATGAGGTTATGAAAGGGCCTAATCTTACAGAAATAAGTAAAAAAATTACAGATTCTAATGCATTTGTACTGGCTGTGAAAGAAGTTGAAACCTTGATTTCCTCTATAGAGGAACTTGCCGAATCTATTGGTAAAAAAATACAAAATCAGGCAGATTTAGGTGCTGAAGCAAATCATAATGGATCATTATTGGCAGGAGCTTATACAATATCAAAATCAATAACAAAGAAATTAGGTGATTTGAAAGGCTCAGAAGAATTAAAAGAAAAAGTTGCTGAAGCTAAAAAGTGCTCTGAAGATTTTACTAAAAAACTAAAAGATAATCATGCAGATCTTGGGAAAGAAGGTGCTACTGATGAGGATGCAAAAAAAGCTATTTTAAAAACAAATAATGATAAAACCAAGGGTGCTGAAGAACTTGAAAAATTAATTACATCAGTAGAAAGTTTGGCAAAAGCAGCTCAAGGTGTCTTAACCAATTCAGTTAAAGAACTTACAAGTCCTGTTATGGTAGCAACCCCAGAAAAACCTTAATTAAGATCAATATTATAAGATTAATTTATTTTAAAAAAGTAACTGGAAAAATAAAGTCAATAAATAAGGTCAAGAATTTTTTCTTGGCTTTTATTTTTTATGATAATGAAGTTATTGATCTAGAATATTTTGACGATAAAAACTTTTTTTAATGCATATCATTCATCTCATTGAAGTTACAAATTTTAAATTTTTTTTATAAATAGTAAATTAGTTAATAACCGTAAACAAATTTAATAACAAATATTAGACATAGTAGTACCATTACTGGGGAGATTTTATTTTTTTTATTTCCTAGTAAATTAAGTATTATGTTTATTAAAACATAAAATATTATTCCAATACTTATTCCCGAAGAAATATTGTATGTCAAGGGAATTAAAAAGAGTATTAAAAAACTAGGGATATTTTCTCTTATATTAGAGAAATCAATTTTTATTATTTCTCTACACATTGAAAATCCTACATATATTAATGCTGCAGCAGTTGCACTGGCAGGAACAGCAATAAATAATGGTGAAAGAAAAACCGCAATAAAGAACATTATTCCTGTTACTATTGTTGTTAGGCCTGTTTTGCCCCCTTCTTCTATTCCTGTACAACTTTCAATATATGCTGTTACAGTTGAAACCCCCATTATTGCTCCAACAGTAGTAGAAATGGCATCAATTAAAAATATTTTACCAACATTGGGAATTTTCCCGTTTTTGTCCAACATGTTACCTTTTGCTGCTACCGCTATTAAAGTGCCTAAAGTGTCAAATAAATCGTTAAACAATAATACCAATACAATGGTAACAAAAGTCCAAAAATGCTTGCTTAATGCGTAAGAAAAGTCTAACTGATTAAATATTGGTCCAATAGATTCAAATCTTAAAATTCCGTCTGGAAAGCGTATTCCTGTGATATTTGCACTTTCTGGATTAAAAATTGCGTATGTCCAAGCTATGGCAGTGATTGAGCAAATAGCCCAAAGTATACTTCCCCTTACCTTTAATTGTTCAAAAATTACAATAAAAAATAATCCTAAAAATGTAAATAAAACTTTCAAATCAATAAATGATCCGATTCCAACCAATGTAGCATCATTTTTAATAATAATTCCTCCATTGACAAAGCCAATAAAAGCAATAAACAGTCCTATTCCAACCGATATAGAGTATTTTAAATTTACTGGTATGGAATTAGCGATACTTTCTCGTGCTCTTGATAGAGACAGTATAATAAAAATAAGCCCTTCAGTAAAAACAGCGGCCAATGCAACTTGCCAAGGAATATTCATTCCAATTACTACAGAAAATGCAAAAAACGCATTAAGGCCCATACCCGGTGCTAATGAAATAGGGGTATTAGTATACAGTCCCATTAATATACTAGAAAATGCTGATGTTAGACAAGTTGCAGTAACTAATGCACCAATTGGCATGCCTGTACTAGACAATATTGCTGGATTAACAGCTATAATGTATGCCATACTTAAAAAAGTGGTAACACCTGCGATAATTTCTTTTTTATAATCGATGGTGTTGTTTTTAAATTGAAATAATAATGTTTCTTTGGATTGGTTCATAGTAAATTCCTCCTCAAGTTTTATTTTATATCAAAAATAATATCAACGCTATTAATTAGACTTAATCTATTTGTAAAATATTGTGTAAATTAAATTTTTTAGAAACATTAATATCCATAAATAAATTTAATGATAAAAATTAAGCACAATATTATCATTATAGGGGAAATTTTAATTTTTTCTTTGCTAAAAAGATTAAATGATAAATTTACCAAAACATAAAATACTGCTCCAACGAAAAATCCCGAAGAAATGCTATAAGTTAGAGGAATTAAAAAAAATACCAAAAAGCTAGAAATATTTTCTCTTATATTGGAAAAATCAATTTTTATTATTTCTCTACACATTGAAAATCCCACATATATTAAAGCAGCAGCAGTTGCACTAGCAGGAACGGCAATAAACAGAGGTGCAAAAAAAACTGCAAATAAAAATAATACTCCAGTTACAATTGAAGTAAAACCTGTTTTACCACCTTCTTCTATTCCTGTAAAACTTTCAATATAAGTAGTAATAGTAGAAACTCCCATTATTGCTCCAAAAGTAGTAGCAATACCGTCAACTAGTAATATTTTCTTTGCATTAGGAATTTTTCCATTTTTGTCCAACATGCCGCCTTTTGTTGTAACGCTTATTAGAATACCTATAGTATCAAATAAATCATTTAATAAGAGAATAAAAACTACTGATATAAAAGTCCAAAAATGCTCACTCACAACATAAGAAAAATCTAATTGATTAAATATTGGCCTAATAGATTCGAATTTTATAATTCCATTTGGAAGGTTTATGCCAATAGTTTTAGCATTTTCTAAATTAAATATTGCGTATATCCAAGCAGTAAGAGTAACTATGCTAATTGCCCAAAGAATGCTTCCTTTTACTCTTAGTTGTTCAAAAATTGCAATAAAGAATAATCCTAAAAATGTAAATAAAACTTTTAAGTTTATAAATGACCCAATGCCAACCAATGTAGCATCATTTTTAATGATGATTCCACCATTGACAAAGCCAATAAAAGCAATAAACAGTCCTATTCCAACCGAGATAGAGTATTTTAAATTTACTGGTATGGAATTTATAATTTGTTCTCTGATTCTTAAAAATGATAGAAGAATAAATATTAATCCTTCAATAAAAACAGCTGCTAATGCAACTTGCCAAGGAATATTCATCCCAATTACCAAAGAAAATGCAAAAAATGCGTTTAAACTCATTCCAGAAGCTAAGGCTAGAGGTGTATTAGTATAAACTCCCATTAATATAGTAGAGAATGATGCTGTTAGACAAGTTGCAGTAACTAATGCGCCAATTGGCATACCTGTGTTAGATAGTATTGCTGGATTAACAGCTATAATGTACGACATACTTAAAAAAGTAGTAATGCCTGCGATAATTTCTTTTTTATAATCGATAGTGTTGTTTTTAAATTGAAATAATAAACCTTTAATATATTCTCCCATAAAACTTTCCTTTTAATTGTAGAACAATATGCTCAATAATATTAAATAAGCCTTTAATTTTTTTAAAGGCTTATTTAATATTATTGAGCATATTGTTCTGAAAAAAAATATTTTCACTATCAGGCAAGTTTGAAAATACAATAGTTTTAATAACTTTTTCAGAACTATTTGTAATAACAAATTTTCTAGCTTTAATAAGTTTTAAATAAGCTTTCAAAGAAATATCCTTTCCAACACTAAAAAAGGTTTGAAGATATTTACTATTAACTAACTTGTAACGATTAAATAGAAATAAGGCAATTATATCATTCCCAACCTTTAAGAACAAGGGTTCTTTATATCTTAAATCCCAATTACTAGAAATAGTGAAATAATGTCTTAAAGAAATTTTATTATCCTTTTGAATTAATTTAATATATTTGGAATCTTTTTTTAATTCGGAAATACCGTCAAAAGAGATTGTAGAACAAGACAGTGTTAAAAGTGTTAGATAGGAAAATAATAAATATTTTTTAAAAATTTTTAAGATAGTCAATAATATATAAATTTTTTTATAAAATTTTGTTTTTAAATGCATATTCTAAAGTATTTTTTGTGCTCTTGAAATTAACATCAATGAATCTTGAATCATATTCTAAGGTATCCTTAGTCCAAACTTGAAAAGAATCATCATTAAATAAAAAGACTAGTTTTTTATAAGGAGTTAAAGCCTTTGACATAAGAGTGAAATTGTTTTTATCAAGGTTAATGTATAAGAATTTAAAATTTCCAATGCTAACTACTTTAGAAATGGCAATACTTCCAATATATTTATTGTCTTGAATTAATTTCAAAGAACCTTTAGTAAAATTCAAATTTGAATCTAACATAACATTTAAAAAAACAGTAAATCTATTACTAGATTTGTCTTTTTTAATATAAATTTGGCTATCTGGATAAAAATAAAGAAAGTAATCTGCTCTTTCAATTTTTTCAAAATTTTTATCTAAATCCTCAGCAACATTTAAAATCTTGCAAGAGACACAAATAAAAACTATTAAAATCAAAGAAAAACTATATCTCATAATTAACTTATATTATACAATACAAAAAGGAGAGTATTTATATTAAATGAATGAAAACAACTTTAGTTCTTATATTGAAAATTCTAGAGTCTATTCGGATTATATAATATTAAAATACAAAGTGTTGCTTATTCCTGTTCCTATAATAAAAATCGCTATGGGAGAAGACCTTAAAATTTTTGAAATAAGTTTTCAAGATAAATATAAAGATTTTTCAGGATATATCCAGTTAAATGAAAAATCTATATACATAAATGAGAACATGAGCCTTGAAAATAAAAGATTTACAATAGCAAAACATTTGGGGCATTATTTGATGCACCAAGATCAAATTAAAAATTTATCTAAAAATGGTAACTATTATAATGATATTCAAGATAGTAAAATGGTAACAGAAGCCAATATATTTGCAGCAAGCATTTTAGTACCAACAACCACATTAAAACTAAAATTACCCCAATATAAATCTAAAGAATCCCCTCAAAAAACAATAGCAAAAGAATTTCAAGTAACTGAAAATTTAATTTATTTAAAATTAAGCATACTTAATGATCTTAGTAAATTAGGCAAAATAAAAAAGAGTAAAAAAATTTTAAAAATTAAAAATCCAGAAAATAAAATAAAATCTAACATTTATCTCCACAATACAGATAAAATAAAAGAATCAATAGCTATTGATTTGGAAAAATATGAACTTGAAAAAAAAGAACGAATAAAAAAAATATTTGAAGATTTAGAGTAAAAAAAATTTTTAAGTTAAAAAATTTTTAAGTATATATTCCATTTTTGCATTAGCTAAAATTAAATAATTTTTACTCTTAATAAGAACATCTAAATGGTTTTTTGCAATTACAACCCAATACTTATTATCTATGAATTTTTTAGCAGTTGGAAAATTGATTTTCAATGAAAAATTTCTTACAATTTTTTGTTTTTCAAGATAAGATAAAACTTCTTCCTTAAAAGATGCACCTTGGGTTAAGCTATAGGCAATTAGTATTCTATATAATTTTTTATTATAAATAAAAAGATTTTTAATAAGATTAATCTTACTATTAAAAGTAGGTTCGTCAATTGAAACATAAACGCTATTTTGAGTATCATTAAAACTTTCAAACTCAGATGAACGATATAAATGTTCATAGTCTTTTATTTTAAAATTTGAAATCTTCAAATCAGGATAATTCATCAAAGACTTTAAAACAGTCAAATCAATCTTATCTTTTTCTGGTATTTTAACCAAAGAGATCGTTGAACAACTGTAAAACAGTAAAAAGTAAACAGGAACTAAAAACTTCTTCATTTAATGCCTTAATTGTATGACTTTAATAAAGTAAAGTAAATAAAAATATATAAATATTTTGATATAATGTAAAAATAAACTTTAAAAGGATGTAAAATGAGTTACTATATACTAAGCAAAATATTTTTATATTCTGGGTACCTTATTATTGGATTTCTATCTTTTACAATTTTTAATAAAAACTTACGAAATAAAATTAAAGGTAAATTAAAAAATTTATACTTTTTGTATTACTTAACTTTTTTTGCTCTTTTTATAATTAGTTCCAATTTATCTTATCACTTCAACGAAAAGCAGTTATTGGAAAATTTCAATACTTTTGAAAAAGAATTTTTTGAAATACATAAAATAAATGAACAATTTTTACAAAAATATCTATTAAATTTTCCAATGCCAATAAGAATGGAATTGATGTCAAAATTTAATCCAATATATACAGTGTTTAACGCTAGTTTTGAAAAATACGCTAAAAACATTGGCAAAAATTCTTATGAAATTCAAACAAATTATAAAAATTATGTCAAAGCAACAAATTCAGAAATTAAAAAAAAATTAGAACAAATAAAAGAAAATATTACTCCTGTTTACAATAAATATAAATTGCCTGTTCTAAATGGTGAAAATACAGCAATAGGTGTTGATAATAATGGTAACATTATTCCTGTTATAAAAAATACAAACGGGCAAATCATAGAATTGTTGTTTTACGATCAAAATTACAATTTAATCCCCTTTAAAGAATTTGAAAGCTACAAAGTTAGATTTGATTTAATCCCAGAAAATAAAAATATACACTTCAAAGAACTAATAAGCGTTTACTATCTTGATGCAAACAATGCTATCATTCCCATAGAATATTATAAAAATAATATAGACACCAACCCTTATTACATAGACCTACAAGAGAATAAAGACAATTTTCTCAAGACAATCAAAATTAAAAAAGAGTATGGTTTATACATTGAGAAAAAAAAACAACTACAAAATTTGACTAAAAATGACAAACTTAATGATTTTAAAGAATTTTTAGAAACAAATAAGAATATTTTTTCATTAAATACAATATTTTCTGATGGCAATCCAATATTTACTTATGCCATAAATGTAAAAGCAAAAAATATCCTGAATTATTTAATAACAAAAGAATTTAATGTCAATTTACCAAATCAAGATTCTCAAACAGCTCTTCATAACGCCATAATACAAAGATATGAATTAGAATTTATTAAATCGCTTATCAAAAAAGGTGTTAATCCAAATATTAGAGATAGTAATAATAAACTGGCTATAGATTATTCCGATAAAACTAGTGAAATCCACAAATATTTATTCAGTAATTAGCATAAATTAGTTAATTACTGACAATGTACAATAAAACAAAAGCCTATTTAAAACTAATTTAACAATAGGCAACATTCTAAAACCAAATTGGACCCATTCAATAAACTTTAAATTTGATTTAAAACTAAATAAAAAGGAATTGGTCTATTATAGCTTAAAATAAGCTATAATTTTTAAAAAAATTGAATAAGTATTTGTAACTATAATTATTTTTAATTGAAACAATTGAAATGCTAATGGAACTTACAACCAATACCTTCATAATAATTAAATTGACAGCAAATTTTTTAACACTTTTTAGAAATACAAAATTTTACCAACAATAAACAATCTAAAGAATAATTAGTATAAATGCATATGAACTCATGATTTAAAATTTAATGACAACTTCTGAAAACTTTTATAAAACATTTGCTTACTTTAATCAATTCTATTGAGAATGATTAAAAGATCTTTGGTCTCAATTAAAATTAATATATATTTTATATATCATTTTAACAAAAACTTCTTAATAGAAAAAGAAAATGAATTAAGAATTATGGTTTTGGGTTGTTTCAGGTAATTAAATATAGAAATTATAAAATTATTAAAAAATTTTATAAACAGCAATTTAATATATCATTATTAATTCAATACTGATATTTACAAGATTGAAAAATCTTGTTAAGATATTTAAAGTATTATTATAATTAATTATTTTAATTAATTTGGATATAATTAATAAAAAGGGGAAAATTATGTCAACATCATCCGCATCTATATCTATATTTACAATATTACAAAAAATAGGAAAAGCCTTTATGCTCCCTATAGCACTTCTGCCAGCAGCTGGGATTTTATTGGGAATAGGAGGAGCATTTACTAACGAAACAATGATTCAGGCATATGGATTAGAAGGAGTACTTGGAAAAGGTACTGTGTCTAACTCAATACTTTATCTTATGAAATATACAGGAGAAGTAATTTTTGCTAATTTGCCTTTAATGTTTGCAGCAGCAATTCCAATTGGTCTTGCCAAAGTAGAAAAAGGAACAGCTGCTTTAGCGGGAGTAGTAGGCTTTTTGGTTATGCATCAAACTATAAATGGAATTTTGTATATACAAGGAATAACACCTGAAAGTGCAAGCTTAAAAGCATTATTGGAATTAGGAATGCCTGAAGCAGCTGCAACTGCAAAAAGTCAGGAATATACAAATGTACTTGGAATATTCTCTCTTCAAATGAGCGTAATGGGAGGAATGGTAGCAGGATTTGTTGCTGTCTTTCTTCACAACAGATTCCATAATATTCAATTACCTACATTTTTAGCATTTTTTGGAGGTTCAAGATTTGTGCCAATCATAACTACAATGGCAATGTTTGTAGTAGGAATATTTTTAACATTTGTTTGGCCTTTTATCCAAGGTGCAATGAATTCATTTGGAACAATTGTAGAACAATCTGGACTTTTTGGAACATTTGCATATGGAGCCATAAAAAGATCTTTAATTCCGTTTGGACTTCACCACATATTTTATATGCCATTTTGGCAAACAACTGTTGGTGGTACAATGGAAATAAACGGAGAACTCATATCAGGAGCACAAAATATATTTTTCAAACAGCTTGCAGATCCTAATACTGTACACTTTGAAGTTGCAAGAGGAACAAGATTCTTTAGCGGAGAATTTGTTGTTATGATTTTCGGATTACCTGGAGCCGCACTTGCTATGTACCATACATCTAAACCTGAAAATAAAAAAAATGTAGCTTCATTATTACTATCTGCTAGTTTTACATCAATGTTAACAGGAATTACAGAGCCTCTTGAATTTGCATTCCTTTTTGCAGCACCAGCACTTTATTATTTTATATATGTTCCTCTTTTTGGATTAGCATACCTTTTGACACACCTTTTAAACGTAGGAGTCGGACTAACATTCTCTGGAGGATTTATAGATATGTTTCTATTTGGAATACTTCAGGGAAATAGTAAAACAAATTGGATAGCAATTCCTATTTTAGGAATCTTCTACTTTATTGGATTTTACTTTATATTTAAATTTGCAATCATGAAATTTAATCTCAAAACAATAGGTAGAGAAGATGAAGAAATGGCAAAAGATAAAATAAGTTCAGAAAAAACAAATTTATCACAAACTGCTTCAAAAGTATTAGAGGGTCTTGGGGGAAAAGATAATATTACATATCTTGACGCATGTGCATCAAGACTAAGAATTAATCTAAAACAAATAGAATCAATCAAATCAGATGCTTATTTTAAAAATCTGGGTGCTAGTGGAATATTAAAAAAAGGAAATAGTGTCCAAATTATATTTGGAGGATTGTCCGATAACATAAAAATGGAAATCGACAAACTCATGTAAAATATTTAAAATATAAAAACAGCTAATCCAATAGAAAAAATTTAAAACATTTTCTATTGGATAGATTTTATAGAAAGAAGGTAAAAATGTTCAAACAACAATATTTTATTTCTGGCAAAGTACAAGGTGTTGGTTTTAGATTTTTCACAGAGCAAATAGCAAATAATATGGAACTAAAAGGGTTTGTAAAGAATCTAAACGATGGAAGGGTAGAAATTGTAGTTTTTTTTAACACTGAAGAACAAATGAAAAAATTTGAAAAATTATTAAAAGATGGAAATAGGTATTCAAGCATTGAAAATATTGAAAAAAAAACTTTAGATGAAAAATATCCTTTTCAATTTGATAATTTTAAAATTTATTATTAGAACTTATTTCCCGTTTTACCAACACCTTAACTTTTTTAGCCTTTAATTTAACATTACCCACACCAGAATTTTGATTCTTAGAGCAAGAAATAGTAGTTCTAAAAAAATGCTCAACTTTAAATTTCAAAAATTCTAAAGATTTTCTGTCTCTACAAAAGATATTTAAATTGCCATCAGAAAATTTAATATCAAGACCACAATTACAACATGTTTTTAAAAATCTACATGAAATAAAACTACCATTTAAACCATGCCTATTAAAAAGAATAAAATATTTTTTACCTCTTTTGGAATCTTTAAAATAAACTTTAAGCCAATCTCCTGCTGGCTTAACTGAAACTAACTTATCATAAAGATACGAAATGTAAATAGTTCTATTGTCATTAGATTTTAAAATTTTTTTAAAGAAATAATGAAGACCTATTTTCATATTAATTATATAATATCTTATTAATAAAATATTTTCTAATATTTTATTAATGTACTAATAATAATTAAAATTTAAAAAGCCAAAACTACAGTTTATAATTAAAAATTATTGATAAGTATTCTGTAAGCTTTATATAGTTATAATTGTATCCGTATGCAGCTTTAAAAGCTTTGCGAATTTTAACATTTAATCCTCTAACCATTGCTAAAGTTTCCAAATTATCCTTCAACATTAAATCTTTAATTGTAATTAATGTTTTAATGTAATTATCATCAAGAACACGATGTTCTCTTATCAAACTCTCTAAACGATCCATTGTAAGAGTAGAATAAGTGGCCTTACGTCTAACATACGTATAAATTCTTTGATTAAGCAATGCTAATAAATTATTATCTGCCTTATCATCTAAATTATCCAAAACATACCTATTGTAATGAAAAGCTGTTGTTATATCGTTTGGTTCGTGGCCTAAAACTTTTGTTATCCAATAATTCATTTCCATGTTTTTGGGCGCAAATGCAAGATAAGAAAATTTACAATAAATAGCTCTGCAAAAATAGACAGATTCTTCAGGAGCAAAAATATTATTAAAAATTTGACGAAACAATCTATTATAACTATATGCAAGATTTGAAGAAATTATCTCCTTAGTAAGATTCTCGGTTTGCTCCATATAACGTATTTCTTTTATGGAATTGATTATTAATTCAGGATCTGCAAAAACTGGAAAAACAACTTCATTAACAATATTATTTTCTCGCTTTTTTGCAATAAACTCCATACGAATATGATTTTTACCTGCAATATAAAATTTAGAAAGCTTCATTACTTCAACAGGCCTACGTCCTATTGCCATTAAAACTCCATAAAATTTTAATCTAATATCTCGATTTTGATTCAATAAAAGCTTAATTATCTCAATATAGGTATTTAAATTAATTTTAACAAATATCTGTTCTTTTCTGTAACTATTTATTTTTTCAATTTTATACTTATGTGCATAATCGTTTAACCATTTTGGAGTCACAAACAAATCTATAAAATATTGAAAATAGGGTTTTTCATTATTAAATTGATTTAAAAATATTAATTCTTCTATTTTCTTTTGGTCTTTAATTCCTATATTTTTTAATTCTTTTATTTTTTTTGATTTCCAAAAAAATAAAAAAGTATTATCTCTTTTAATCTTTTCAATTACTGAAAGATTAATATATTCTTTAATTATTTTACGGGTCTTTGAAAGATTTAATATTATTGAACGATTTGTAAATTTATCTTTTCTAAAAAGAATAGCCTTGTGACTCTCTGCAAGAATTTTTATTTTTGATTTCAACTTTAAATATGAAAGCTCATTAATTAAATATTTATTATATAAAATTTCTAACTCTTTTCTAAATATTTCAAAATCATTTTTTATCTTCACTTTTGGAGGCATATTAATTCAATTATACCAAGTTTAAAATTTTTAGCTAAGTAAAAAGCTTATGATTTGCTAAAAATATACTTATATTGGAGCAATTTATTTAATATTGCAATTAATAAACCAATAAAAAGATATTTCATTGACAGTAGCAAATCTCTTCATTGATTTTAAATCAATGCCAATAAAATTGAAATTTTAAATAAACTTTTTTTATTTTCTAAAGCAAAGCCATTTATATTTAGATCTCTAATATTGTTATTACAAACTTTGCAATAACAATTAAACACAATTCATTATTCTTTTTCCTGCAAAAGCAAAACTTTATCATATGCTTTTATAAAGGGTAAATACATAAATACCGAAATAACCAATAACAACAAAACTAGAACAAAAGCTTTAATATCAAGCCCTGTAGAAAAAAATGCTGCTATAGGAGCGGGAGTTGTCCATGGGGTCAATGTTCTGACTTTTTCAATAATTCCAAAATTAGTAAGAGTATATGCGACAATTATATTAAACATAGGAATAAGCAAAAAAGGAATTCCCAATATAGGATTTAAAACTATTGGTGCACCAAAAATAATAGGTTCATTAATATTGAAAATACCAGGAGCAAATGAAAGTCTTCCTATAGCTTTTAGATGTTGGGATTTACTAAGCATCATAGCAATAACAAGACCTAAAGTTGAACCACTACCACCAATATATACAAACGAATCAAGAAATCCCCCCGCTAAAATATGAGGAAGTGGAAGATTGTCTGAAAGAGCTCTAATATTAGAATCAAGATTTGTTAAAATTATGGGATTAAGCAAAGCAATAATAACATTAGTACCATGAAGACCACAAAACCATAAGATATGAACAACAAAAGAAATCATTAAAGTCCCAAGTAAAGTATCACTAATTTGCAAAACAGGTCTAAACATGTTCATAATTATTTCGGGAAAAAGGCTTCCTAACGAACTTTGAATAGCAATATTAACACTTTGAGCAACAACTGAAAGCACAATAACAGGAACTAAAGCTTCAAAAGATTTTAAAACAGCAGGCGGAACAGACTCTGGAAGCCTAATCGCCATATTTCTTTGAACTAAAAATTTATAAACTTCAACAGAAAAAATAGCCGAAATAATCGCTGTAAAAACTCCTTGAGCGCTAAAATATCTTGCATCAATTACAGGAAACCATGCATTAGGCTGAATTCCCCATTTAACAGCCTCTCCACCGTAAGGTATCCAATCTGATTGTCCAGCTAAAATTAAAAACGTATAAAGAGATAAAAATCCCCCTGTAATCCCACTAAGCTTATAATGATTGGATAAGTTATAACCAATACCAAAAACAACAAATATGGACATAATACCCATACTTACATAAAATGGCTGAACAAGGTTTCCCTTATACTTAGCCATTAAATCAACATACCACTGTTGATATAACAATGTTTGAGAATCTGTAAGGGGCAAATTAACTAAAAGTAAAATAAAAGAACCCACTATCAAAAAGGGCATAGAAAAAGTAAAACCATCTCTTAAAGCAATTAAATATCTATTTGAACCAATTTTACTAGCAATAGGAACTAAAGTAGTTTCAATAAAATCTTGAAAATTCATGAAAACCATCCTCCAATAAAAACTAATTAAAAGTTATAATTAACAATTCATAATATTAATTATAATATATTTCAATCAATAATATGATGTTAAATCCTTATATTTTATATTTATAATAAAATTATTCATTTTAAATATAAAATATAATATAATGTATTATACGATATATTAAACAATATTAATTATTGAGTAATATATAAAAGGAGAATATTTTAAACATGAATAAAAAAATATACAGCATGGAAGAATTAATCGACAAAATAAGCATGCCTGTTGTAGCTTACTCCGGTGAAGCTAAAAGCTTTTTAAGAGAAGCTTTGGAATATGCTAAAAACAAAGACTACGAAAAAGCAGAACTTGCCATAAAAGATTGCAAAAACTCTATTTCAAAGGCTCATGAAGCACATAGAGAAATAATACATCAATCAGCCACTAATCCGAATTCTGTTAAAACGCCTTTTATTTTAATCCATGCTGAAGATCATTTAATGTCTGCAATTTCTGAATTAAGTATTTTTGAAGAATTAATAAATGTTTACAAAATAATAAATGAAATAAAAAAATAGGAGGAAATATGAACATACTACTTGTATGTGGGGCTGGAATGTCCACAAGTATGCTGGTACAAAGAATTGAAAAATATGCCAAAGCAAACAATATAAATGCAAAAATTGAAGCTATTGCTGAGACACGACTTGACGAAGTGATTGATCGTTTTGATGTTGTTTTACTCGCTCCACAGTCAAGATTTAATAAAAAGAGACTTGAAGAAATCACAAAGCCAAAAGGAATTCCAATCGAATTAATCAACACAATCGATTATGGAACAATGAATGGAGAAAAAGTATTAAAACTTGCAATTAATGCACTTAAAAACAAAAGTTCTTTTTGAAGAAGGTTAAAATGAAAGAAATTGGAATATCCATATACCCCAATGTAAGCCCTAAAAATAAAATTATCGAATACCTTGAGAAAAGTGCCCATTTTGGATTTACTCAAGTATTTACCTCTTTGCTCTATATTAACGGAAATGAATTTGACATGTTCAAAGAATTACTCAAAATTGCTAATAAGAATGGAATTAAGCCTATTATTGATGTAAGTCCTAAAATTTTCAAAGAATTAGGAATCGACCTTTCAGATCTTAGAAATTGTTCAAAGCTGGATTATTTTAAAAAACTTGGTGCTTGGGCAATTAGATTAGACAATACATTCACAGGCATTGAAGAATCATTAATGACTTTTAATGATTTAAACCTTAAGATTCAGCTTAATATAAGTAGCATAAATAAACATATCAACACAATAATGTATTTTAAGCCTAATATAAAAAATTTGCTTGGATGTCATAATTTTTATCCTCACAAATATACAGGACTTTCAAGAATTTTCTTTAAAGAAACAACAAAAATATTTAAACATTATTCAATCCCAACAGCTGCATTTATTAGTTCTAATAACGCCGAAGAATGCGCACGAGGAAGAGAAAAAGAAGGAGTTCCTACACTAGAATCACACAGATTTAAAGACATAGAAACACAAACAAAAGATCTTTTCAAAGAAGGAATAGACACTGTTTTGATTTCCAATTGTTTCCCAAGTGAAAAAGAGCTAGAAAAAGTTTCAAAAGTAAACAGAAATGTTTTAGAACTCAAAGCAGACTTAAATCCAAAAACAACTTCAGTAGAAAAAGAAATAATCCTTGAAAATTTACATTTTAACAGAGGAGATATTAATTCCTACAGAATTAGATCAACTATGCCAAGAGTATATTATAATAATAAAAAATTCCCTATACATTCCCCAAATGAAATCAAAAAAGGAGACATCTTAATAGACTCTTCAGGATATTTAGGTTATGCAGGAGAACTCCAAATAGCACTAAAGGATACCCCAAATAATGGCTTTATAAACGTAGTTGGAAGAATTGTTAATGACGAAATATATCTGCTCGAAAAAATTGAAGCTTGGGAAAAATTTAAAATAATAGAAAACAAATAAATACTCTAATAAAAAGTTTGTTTATTGTAAAAATTTTTCAATTGCTTTAAAGACGTAATAATAAACAGTAATGTAAGACTCTTTCAAACCAAAATTTTTAGAACTGTCAATAAAATATATAAATTCATTAGTAGCAGAATTAAGATCCTCAACATAATTTTTAATCTCAAAATCCCGATTAATAGCTTTTATATCATTCAAATTTAAAATAATAGTGACAACATTTTGAATATTGTTATTAATATTGTTTTTGAAAACAATATTTTTGTTAAAGCTATTAATAATATTAAATTCAGGTTCATTGGAATTAACAATTTCTAATTTAAATTTATGATTAAAAAAAATCCCAAAATTATATGTTAATAAACTTTCTTTTTTAGAACTTAAAGCCAATTTCATCACAATATTATTACTAAATTTATCTAAAATAAAAAAATAAGAATAATAACTAATATCCTTAATAGAATTAAAGTAATCCTTAGTATGAACACCTGTTTTAAATTTACCGCCTTCTAGTAATTCATATAAACCAATTTCGATTTTTATTGCTTCATCTAAAGATCTAATAAAAATCGAAGAAGCACTAATATTGCATGAAAATAAAAAAAGAATAACAGGCAAAACAAATTTAAACTTTTTTTTCATCTAAGATTTCTCATAAAATATGCTAATATTATTGAAAAGCTTACATAAAAAGTATAACAAATTCTTCAATAATTAAAATCAAAAAGAATATAATTATTGCACTAGAATTGTATTTGTATAGAATCACTTAAGGAATAAAGTATGAAATACATTAAAATCATTTCCTTATTTTTATTAATTTTAGGTTGCAAATCTATCCCAAATGGTAATTTCAATCTACATGATACAAGTCATAAATTAGGAAAATTGAAATTTCAAGAAGACTCAATGATAAGCAGAAATTATGACAATAAAATATCTATTGTGGGAATATATAGCCCTTTAACAGAAAAAGAAAATTTTAAAGTCAACATTTATATCGAAAAAAAAGGATTACAAATAAATCCTGAAAGCGTCTTGATAAATGAAGAAAAAATTAATTATTTAAAATACAAAGCAGAGCTTAAAGTAAAATCTAGTTTTAATAAAAGTATTATTAGTATTTCACTAAATAATTCAAGAGATCTGTTGACCTATATTTACGATAAAAGTATAGGAAAATATATTAACATTGATTTCCAGGATAATTGGAATGTATCACATAGCACAAAGTTTAATAAAGAGTATATTTTAAAATATTTAACAGATTTTGATAAAGAGTCTAAAATATCTAAAAATATATTCCAAAAACATATTGATAGTAGAAAAATTGAAATTGAAAAAACAGAGCTTAAAACAGAATACAATGAAATAGAGGATTACTACATCTATAGCATGGAAATCCCAAAATTATTTGAAAAATCAAATACACTCTCAGAAACTTACGAAACATTTGTTATAGCAAATTATTACCCTTGTGAAAATTTAAATATCTTGTTTTTAAATTTAAGCTTATACTCTGATCAATTACGCTTCCTGAATTCTATTTATGATGAAAATAATATAAAATTAAAAATCGAACCTCCCGAGAGAACTTTAAAGGATTCAAAAACAATAAAAGAAACATTAAATATTGTATTAAGTCCCCAAAAAATAATTGAAATGACAAAAAACATTGAAAAAGATGTTACTTTAAAATTAAAATCTTATGGAGAAAAGGGTGAATTCATATTTGAAATATACAAACCACTTCTTCTAAAATTCTTAAAGGAAGTAGACCATTGCATAAAAAATTTGCAATCAAGTAAACTAAATCCTGTTAGTTAATATTTTCGCCCACTTGATTGCAAATTTACCAATAAAACTTTACTTTTTTGAACAAATGTATTACTATTAATTATAATGCTTAATGCAATAAAAGATCAAACGATAGGAGCTAAAATGTATCAATTAACAGTTAGTAAAATTCCGTTTAATAAAGTAGTAGACCGAAGATTGAAAATATTTTGGGTCATCCAAAAACTAAGCTCTAACTACTTTAAATCTAAAAAAAAATATTCCCTAAGCAACGTTGTAGTAATGACAAATTCAATATTGGGAAAAAAAGGTTGTAAAAAGGTTACCAAAAGAACCATACAAAACGACATAAAAATTTTTGAAAATTTAGGGCTAATAAAAAGCTATTTCAAACCGCTTGGGAAAAATAATGGAAGTTTTACTTACTACACAATAAATAAAAAACTTGAAAAAATAGCTAAAAAAATTATCAGCACTGCATATTTTATTGACAAGAAAAAAAAATATGAAAAATCAAAAAACAAGGAAATAAAAAAAATTAAATTAATAGAAGAATCCCAAAATTATAAAATTTCATATCAAATAACTTCACATGTATTAAGTAATATTATAAGTAAAAATTATAAGAATTCTAAAAATTCTTATAAAAAGAAAAATTTAAAAGAAACTATAAATTTTCTAGAAAATAAAATAAAAAAAGACTTAAAAAAAATAAATTTGAAAGAACTAAAAGAAATTACAGAAACTGAAATAAGTTACAAAAATACATTATGGAACCTTAAAGATTACACAGAAGAACTAAAAGAATATGAAGAAAAAAAAGTAATACAATTTTTCAAAAAAACCCTAAAGAAAAAGAAAAAAAAGATATGGTTTATGGCAAAAAACTTTAGAAACACAGACTTTAATGAGCTAATCAAAAAATTCAAACTTAAAAATATCAAAACAAAAGAAATAAAAAACAAAAGTATCAATCAAATTGCTAAAAAAAATCAAATAAAAAATGCCATTGAAGCAATCAAAACTCTAAAAAAATTTGAGTATAATGAAAATTAAAGAAAAAGAAAATAAATTTTTCAACAGAGTAGAAAAACAAAAAAACAAAATTGTTTATCACACTAAAATTTTTAGTATGATAAACAATTTTGAAGCAAAGCCCAAAAAAGGTAAATTTTGGCTTTGCTTCAGAAATGTATTCAATAGTAAAAAATATGAAAGTTTCCACTTATTCTCAGTAAAAGAAAATGATAAATTTTTAGGAATTTTTTATGGGTTTGTAAAACTTCCAAAACCATTTATCATAAATTATTCCGAAAAAGGAATTAAAAAAACAATAAGACTAAAAAAAATATTTTATGTAGAGTTCAAATTTAAAAAAGGAAGTGTCTTTTGTTATTTAAGAAGTTTGTATATACTTACAAAAAACAAAAATAAAAATAAAATTTTTTACAAATCTCTTCTAGAAAGAACTTTGAAAATTGAAGACGAGATACACAAATTTTACGGTAAAAAATACGAAAGTAATAAAGGGATATTAAATTGGATAATAAAAACCCAAAAATAATCACAATAGCATCAATTAAAGGGGGAGTTGGAAAAAGTACTACGTCTTTAATGTTTAGCAGTTTGCTTGCAGAAAAAGATTACAAAATATTGTTAATAGACTTAGATCCACAAGCAAGTAGCACTAGTTTCCATATTAATACTATAAGAGAAAGAAATTTGAATATAAAAGACCTTAATATATATAAAGTTCTTAAAAAAGAAATCGACATAGAAAACTCAATAATTAAAATAAATAAAAATACAGACTTCATAGCAAGTCATATAACTTTAAGCAAATTCAATGAAGAAAGCATTTCATTGAAAGAGAATTTGCTTAAAATTTTTTTAAGCTTTATTCAAAATAAATACGATTTTATAATAATGGATACTGCCCCTACATTGGGAAGTTTACTGAACAATAGTTTAATAATCACAGATTACTTAGTTATACCTTTGCCAACTGATCAATGGGCAATTGAAAGTTTAGACTTAATCACCAGCAGACTTAATGATCTTTTCAGAGAAGATTTGCCAATATTTTATTTAATAACTAAATTTATTGAAAGACAAAACATTGATAAAGAACTCAAAAATTTTATTGAATGTGAGTATAAAGGAAGGTTTTTAGGAAGCGTTCCTAAAAGAGATGGTCTGCGTAAAACTATTTTTTACAGAGAAAATTTTAATCCTAATGAAGATTATTATAAATCTTATGAAAAAATACTTACAAAATTTTTGAGTATAATTACAAATTAGTTCCACTTGGAACTATCAGTTCCACTTGGAACTGATAGTTCCAAGTGGAACTAATTTGTAATTATTGGAGTAAAAACAATCGATGAAATTAAATAAAAAAATAGAAATTGTTAAGAGAATCGAACTGAATGGAAATGAAATAAAAAGAACCAGAGAATCTAGATACTTAGAATTGAAGGAAAAACTAAAAGTTCTGATAAAAGAAGAATCTTACAATAAAATTGAAACAGCTAGAATATTAAAAGAAATTAACGATAATAAATATTACATTGTAGACGGATATAAAAATTTTAGCCATTTTTTAAAAGATTATAACATGGCTAAGACTTCTGTTTATAGATATATAAAAATAGCAGTAGGAATTGATAGTGGCAAAATTGATTACGAATTAATCTTAAAAAAGGGAATATATTATGCTATGCAAATCTTAGAAAATAATAATATTACAATTAACCCAAAAGCTATTTTAAATAGGTCATTTAAGTTAAAAATTGAAGAAGAAGAAATCTTCAATTTTTATAAATCAAATACAAGCTTTGTAAGCTTTTTGTTAAAAGAGTTATATCATGATAATCAAAAATTAATTGCCAATATTAAAAATAAATATGATAATTTGAAAAATAAAAAGTAGCCTTCTAAATCTGATAATGTGATCACTTTTAAAAAATGTTTTAAAAACACTTTACAAAAAAATAAAATAATATATAATAATCTATATAGATTGAGATGCAATGTCTCGCTCTTGTTGTTTGATTAGAATAATAAGTTGGCTACCACAAGGTAGCCTTTGTCATTTTCGTAAATTATTAAAAACAGAATCTGTATAAATTATATCTTGTAATAAAATATTTGTTTTAAACAGGAACTAAAAAACTTATAAAGATTATAAAAACATTATTTTTTATAATCTTTGTTTTCAATTGATTCAACCATTACTAAGAAATCTATAATTTTAGATTTCTTCAAGCTTAAATCTTCTAATCCAATTTTGATTTTAACTTTATCGTTTTTATAAGAAGCATCTTCTTCTTTTAGCATCTTTTCTAATACTAGCTTAGATAAAATAAATGAGGAATAATTAATCCAATTACCAAAAAAATGGTTATCATCTCTTTGATAACTTGTTTTCCCTTCAATTTTAGTTCCATCTGATAGTAATAAAGGAGTTTGCTCTGTTATGCTATGATTTCTAAACTTTGTATATAAAACTATTTTAGTTATTCCTGTTTTATAGTTAAAAATCCCTTTAAGTTCTACATTTTTGTTTAAACTTTGGTATATTCTAAATGTTTTTGCAAATTGATCATGCTCAACATTTAAGGAAGTGCAAGATATTAATAAAAAAAATACCGACAATTTTAAAAATTTTAATTGATCTCTAAATAATCTCATATTCCTCTCCTTTGGTAAAATAAAAATTTATAGATTAATGAACATAATAATAATATTTTTTATTAGATCATTGCAAATAATTTTTAATAAATTAAGTATTATTTTTTTTGAAAAAATTAGATTGATAAAGTTTTTTTTCTAAGTTATTTGCTGTTTTTTCATTGATATTGTTATTGTTTTTCAAAATATTTACAAGTTTGTTTTTATTAGTTAAAAGGCCAGTTTTAAGGCCTATGAACATTTGAATTCTTTTGTTTTTATGAATATCCTTTTTTTCCATGAAATTTCTCCTTATTTATTATCTATTTATTACATAATGTGCGTTGTTATCCATAGTTCATTTTTTTAAAATTATTGGTATCAAGACGATTAGATTATTTGTCGATTAAACAACATTCTCTAAAAGCTTAAATTTCAATTTTAAATTTGTATGAATTTGGATAGATTTAAATGACCTTAAATTAAGGTAATAATCTCAACTTAAGATGGGTCTTTATTATACTAGATAATTAAATTAAGAATAAGGTAAAGTTTTAGTAAGCATAGTTCAAGATCAAATGATTATGAAATATTATTATTTAATAATATTTGAAACCTTGTTTTAAGGTTTATTGGTTAAAGCTTATGCTTTAGTATTATAACAGTTTGTTAGAAATATAGAAAATAAAAAATTTGATATTATATTTCTCAACATCTAAAAGGTATGTTAAAAGCAATAAAAGTCCTTATAA
>CP009912.1 GCA_000808095.1 Borreliella chilensis
GGTGTAATCTTAAGCTATTTTGCTCGAAAAGACTTATACTAGTACACAATAATTATTTAATTATTGTGTACTAGTATAAGTCTTTTCGAGCAAAATAGCTTAAGATTACACCTTACACTAAAAATTGATTATTAAGACATTACTTTTACTTTTACTTTTACTTTTACTTTTACTTTTACTTTTTTTAAAAAAGTTTTCACAATATTTATCTAATAAAGCCCAAAAAATCCCTCAATTCTACGATTAGATTTTAATAAATCCAATTTTTCAAAATCCATACCAAGTTTCTTTAAATCTAAAAAATTAATAATTGCTATTATCTTTTTATAAAAAAATCTCTTTCCTTTTAAAAACGATTTTCGAAACTGTTAACAGCTTTCTAATAAAATATTAAATTTTTTAATTTTTGGAAATTTCAAAATTAACAATACATTGTATTTATATTAGGATAAATAAAATATATTGTTTTACTTTTTATATTAAATACAAAATGTGTCATACTCCCTAGCTATTCTTAGAATAATAATTTTATTATCAAATAATAAAATTATTTGATATTTTGTCAATATGGTATATAATATTATTTAATAATGGTTAAATATCATATTAAAGAACGTATTTTGAAAAAACATGTATTTACTAAAATAGTATTAATGGTTGGCAATGAAATATATAATTTAAATACGAGAAAAACCTTGAAATTATTCTACAACATTCAAATAAGACAAAAAATAACTTCTTTAAGGGGTTATATAAAAAAACTTATAAAAGTTAAAGGGGTTTTTAATAAACTTGAAAAAAGTAATACAGCAAATAAGCCAAATCAGAGAGATTTTAAAATAGGGCAACTTAATTCCAAACATTACTTTAAATTAATAACTAAAAAATCAAACAAACAGCAAAATAAATTGGAAATTTTAAGTCCAAAAACACTAGAAATGCTCAATTAATCATTAAATTGATAAATGGTTTTAAAGAGTTTAAGGAAGAGAAGATTAATCTTCGATTCCTTTTTTTTAAATTTAAAAGTAATATATAATATATTTACTAAAAATCGCCTTGGGAACTAATTCAATAATAACAAAAAGTGCAAATACTGAAAAATAAGTACAATAAATCAGCATTTCAAGAAGATTTCAACGCCCTAATGGGCGTTGAAATCGATCTACAAAATTATTTTTATTATTTAATAGCCACTACCAAAGTATCTAAAGCTTTAATTCTTTCTTTTAATTTTTTAGAAAAACCTTTTGCTTCATCAAGCTTAGTTAATAAATCTTCATAATAATGACTACTACTTCCAAGCATGCTAATTAATTCTTTACATCTATGAATTAAGTTTGAATAATATATTGATTGTAATTTCTCAGGACCAATGCCTTTGGGATTAGAATTTATATAATCTTCGTAATTATAAACATTTTTGAAATCTGCCTCTTCATGGATTGAAAATGATTTAAAATAAAGCTGCTTCAAAGTACTGTCTTTGTGAACATTGCCACTTGTTAATGCCTCATCATATCCAATCAGCTTTACAGCCTCATTAACTAAATTAAGAGATTTACTATTTTCTGCTTTAACTTCCCTATCAAAAAGAAATCTTAAAGGGTATGGATAACTGGTAGATAGTACTTTCTCATAGTAAAGCTTTGACTTAGTAGTTGCAATTTTAGCCTCTAAGATTATATCTAGGATTGAATCTAATACATTCCCCATTTTCATCTTTATAGTCTCATCATCATCCTTATACCCAAACAAACTTCTAAATCCGCTTCTAATAGGAGCTCCAATAAGACTCTTAAATGAACCGCCTATGTCTGTCCAACTCATTGAAGAATCTTCTTTATACTCCAACCCTTTAGCTTGCTTTTCAATCTCAGATTTAACTTTTTCAAATTCTTCTTTTACATTTAATTTCTCTTCTTCACTTGGAATTTTTGTAAAATCCAATACTACAGGAGTAAAAGAGCTTCTAGTAGAGTAAGAATAAGAATCTTCTTCTTCAATAGCATTAGAATAACCACTAAAAATAGTTTGTGACTCAGATCCATATGAATCATAAGAAACTTCAAAAAGATTTGATTCACCCTCAAGAACATTAAAATGATTGCTTGATCCTGCCATATAAGAAGAAAATTCTCTTTCCCCAGAAATGAAATTATTTGTTTCACCACCCAACCCAATCAAACAGTTTTCCAAAGCCTCATCCTTATCAAGACCTTCAACAGCTGCCTTCCCGCCCAAAGTAATTCCTGCTTCTAAATACCCTTTAACTCCTCCTTTTGCATTCATATCACAGCTTGCAATTAAAGCTAAAGACATAAGCATAATTTTATTAAAAATCTTTTTTCCCAAAATTTTCCTCCTTTGTCTGTAATAAAAACAAACATTATACAGCAAATACTAAAATTTGCTCTTCAAAACAAAAACTTATTAGGGATTTTTACTTAACTTAAAAAATTGATTTTTGCAAATCACAACCTTCTTTACTTACAATAAAAAATAATATTAATTTATTCTAAATTGAGCTAATATTTTACTTGTCAAAATTTATTCTCAGGAGATAACAAAAATATGAAAAAAATTTCAACATTAATATTGATTTTTTGCTTAACAATTCAAATCTTTGCTACAAAAGATAAACAAGATAGAATTGAAAAAGGAATTGAAAGTTTTAATAAATACGATGCGGACAAAAAAAATCCAATAGGACCATTTCTTTTAAATTTATTTTTGCCTTTTGGAATAGGATCCTTTGTCCAAGGTGATTATATTGGCGGTAGCTCCGTGCTAGGATTCAATTTACTAGGAGCAATCCTTTGGGGAACTGGTATTATGCTTAACGCCCGTGAAGCGCAATTAACTGGAACCATACTAATAGGAGTAGGAGCAAGTATGATTTTAACATCCTACATAACCTCACTTATTATTCCATTTACATTTGCAAATTGGTATAATGGAAATCTTAAAAAAAGGCTCAGCACTGAACTTGCGGGCTTTGAACCTAATTTTGATATTGGAATAAATGGATTCCAACTGTCATTGAAAAAAAGCTATTAAATGAATAATAGAATAGTAAAATTTTTATTTCTACTATTAGATAGTAGAAATAAAAATTAAATTAAAATCTCTTTTAAAAGACCTTGAGAATGCTGAACATTCTTACAATATTTAAACTTGTATAATATTAATCATTAAAATGCTCCAAATGCGAAATTGGCATAATTATTAATAATGCATAATTATTATTATTAATTAAAATGTTCTAAATATCATATTTAAATGATATAATTACTAATTATTAATAATTAAAACTACTTTTTAAGGAGACTATTTTGAAAAAAAGTATTATTATATTTACCATGTTGGCATTTCTATTTAGCTGTACAAATAAAACTAATGTTGACAATCTAAATAATGATCTGGATGAAGAATCTCAAAAATTACAATCTAAACCAAATCTAGTTGATGATGATAGAATTGAATTTAGCAAAACAACAGATTTAGAAAAGTTAATCAGCAAATTAAATTTAAATGACACTGAAAAAGAAGCACTAACCTTTCTAACAAACTCGTTAAAAGAAAAATTAATGGACGAAAATATCGGCATAAATTTCAAAAAAACTGGTGGAGATGAGAGTAAAATAGAAGAGACTATACATCAATTCTTATCGGATTTAAAAGAAAATGAAATAAAAGAAATGCTTGCAAAAATTAAGGAAAACAAAGATAAAAAAGAACAAAATCCTAATAATGCTCAAGAGCTAGATACTTACAAAAGTATACTTGCTAGCGGATTTGATGGGATGTTTGAAAAAATAGACTCAAAAAATACATTTGAAAATCTTAAAATAGTCGAATAATAAACTCAAATTAAGTCTGAAATTTGTAATTAATTGAAAAAAAGCTAGTGGTTAAAAACCACTAGCTTTTAAAACAACCTTTTAGTTAATCAACGAACTGAATGCACAACTTTTACTTTTTATACTAGGATATTTTTCAATTATTTTTTTCATAGAAACATCAAAAAGCTTAGAATCAAGTGAAATTCTGTGAACCTTCTCATTTTGCGGATTTTGTTTAGACTTAATGGTAACCTCAGCAATCATATCGCTCCAAGCTCCGTTGCTATAAAGAGCAGTAAAAGCTTCAACCACCTTTTTAGCATCACTAACCCCAAAAGGATAGGCGGTTACAAGTCCCGATTCAACCGATTTTTCAGACATTGGAACTCCAAAAAATCCTCCCTTATTCTCATTAAAATTAATATCTCTTCCCTTACTTATCAATTTAAATCCAGAAATAGAATAAAGAGGATCACTCTCAATAGTAGTCTCAAAAATTATTAATGGCATGGCATAAGAAATATAACTCCCATCAACAGGGGAAACAAGATAAGAATACTTAATGCCTTTAAGCTCTTCAATAGAACGACCACACTCATCAAGCAAATCTCTGGCTTTAATTTTCACCCACCTAACATTAACCGATAAAAACAACATGGAAATTGATTTTGTTCCTTCTAAAAACTCAATTTGGTTGTAATCAATAAATTTATTTTTATTTTCAAGAACCTTTAAAGGCTTATAATTTTGAAAATCAGACACCACCCCAGAATTATCATACAATAGACCAAAATTAGTTAAACCCAAAACCCTTTTCCCCTGACCCAGTCTACCTGATCTATTTACTCCAAAAAGCTCACTTTCTTCTTCTATTTCTGACTTACTATCTAAAGAACAGCTGAAAATTAAAACTACAACAGATACAATGACTCTTTTCAAAACACTCCCCCCTTAATATTTAAAATTCTTAAATTATATTATTAGAAGCAAATGTAGTCCATTTAACAATAAAATCAAAATAAAAAAATCAACGCCTGCTAATCTCTTTTACCAAACTGTTTAAAATGCGATTTATATAATCATAGAGTTTTTTATTCTTACCAATATTGTTGTAATAAAGTTTAAAAATCTCTAAAAAAGTATTTCTAACCTTAAGAATCAATACTCTTCTGTTTTTATTCTCAACAGAACCTAATGCTTGTTTGAAAGATTTGCGTGATTTTTCCATTTCATTTAAGAAAACCTTAACATCATAATTTAATGTTATTTCCTCTAGCTTTCTTAATATCAACCTAGAATATTCCTTCCCAAGTCTTTTAAATAAATTATCAAGACTCTCATTATCTAACTCTCCGTCTAGCAAAACCCTACAAAATTGCAGCACCTCATCTTCTTCGTCTGTTAAATTACGCTTCCAATTTAAATACCAATCAAGCTCTGACTTTGTAGTAAGAGAAAAATTTTTTAATTCAAGAAGCTCTTTGCTAATACTATTAACTTGTTGATCGATTGTTTTTTCAAGAGCAACTAGAATGTCTGTGTTTGAACCGTTAGCATTAATCTTGGTAAGATAAAATTGTTGACACAAATTCATATCTAAAAGAGAAATTTCGTCTTCTCTGTCGCTTTTATCGGAATAATTTTCAATCAACCTCATTAAAACACTTATTTTAGAAGATAAATCCCCCCAACGCTTTTTACCTATATCAATCAAAAATTGATTCACATCTTTTTCACTGTACCTATACTTTACTAACACTTCATCAGCGTTTAAAAGCCATCCACCAAGAGCATATCTATTTTCATCATTTTGTAAAGATTTCTTGAAAAACTCAAAATTCTTATCCTCTTCTAAGTTTAAATTAGGAATCCAAATCTCATTATGAGTATTTTTCAGCAAAGCTTTACTGTACCTTGACTTACCAATATTGTGCTTTGAAGAATTTTTTTGCAAAGGACTAGAATTGTCTAAGATAGCTAAATCATGGCTATCTTGATCTAAATTTGTTGACAATAAATTCTTAGAATTTTTTAAAGTTTGTAAATCCTTTTCAGAACCTTTAAATTCTCTTAAGCTTGATTGACTATTTTTTCTACTTTTAAAATTACTTGAATTAGAACCTTTAGATTCATTATTTTTAAACTCTAAAGATCTTTTTTTATTGCTGATTAAATCTTGTTTATTGTTAGAAGTGGTAATTTTTAAATCTTCTTCTAAAGACTTGCTATTACAATTAACAAACAATAGAAAGCTCGTAACAAATGCAATTCCTATTTTATTCATAAATTAAATTTCCTCTATTTAATTATTGGTTTAAATAAAAATATAGCTCACTTTATATACACTAAATGCATACATTATGTTAATTCTTACTTTAAAAGGAATTAAGCTTAAAATTGTTTTAACAATTCTTTTTTTAAAAAACAAAAAAAGAATTAAAATAGCTTTAATACTTGTTAAGCTTAAATTACTTTGTAAAAACCTTTTAAAATAAATTAGTATTAATAATATATATTTTTTTAATATTTTAAAATTTCGCAAAAAATCACAAACGCTCTCAGTATTTAAATAATGAAAATTTGCATTTCAAAATTTAAAGATATTTACAGCAAATATACAAATACAAATAGAAAGATCAACTCTCTTTAGGAGAGTTAATCAAACAATTTATTAACATGGAAAAAGTTAAAAAGAAGCAGACACATCATAATTCTTCACGCGATTACAAGCCTCTTCAATGCTTTTACTAGTAATAAAGGATTGTCTCAAATTTTCTATGTAAACTTTTTCAACTTGTAACAACTGCTGTTTAGCATTAGCAACATTCGCATCATTTGAACCCTCAAGAGTTATTTTGGCCTTTCTTTTAGCTTGCAAACACTTAACAACAGTAGCAAGCATTTCTTTAGCTCTATCTTCACCTAAAGTGAAAATTTGATTAAACTTATCCGGATTGCTATCAAGAACCACTTGTTTAAGAAAAAACAAAGCTTCCTTTTGGTCATCATTTAAAGAGTCTACTAAAGACCTTTTAAGGTCACCATTTAATGCATCATTAGAAGAGTTTGAAGACCTTTCCCTAATCTCAGGATAATTAAATTCTTTACAAGAGAAGAGCAATAAAATAACAAATAATAAAATATTTTTCATACAGTCTCCCACGCTGTGCTTGCACAAATATTTAAATTTAAAAATTAAATAAACTTTTTTTTAAAAAAATATAAACTATAATATATCTCAACATTTAAAATAATAAACATTTTATAAAACTTTATAGCAATATCGAATAAAATATGTTAAAATGACTTTAGTAGTTAAAAATGGAAATTAAAATTGACGAAAAATTTAATATTGTATTTAACAATGATCTTGAATTAATAGAAAACATTGAAGAACAAAAACAGCGTTTATTCTTTTATCTTAAAACACCAAAAGGTAGCTTAAAAGAAAATCCAAATTATGGATTTGACCATAACTTTTACTTTAAGCTTTGCAAAGCCAATAAACTAGAATCTATTAAAAATTTTTTTCTAAACCTTTCAAAAGAGCTTAAAATAGATCTTATCAATGTAAAGCCAAGCATTAAAAACAAAACAGTAATAATAGAATTTTTCTTTTTAGGAAAAGACACTTTAAAAATGGATTTTAAAATATGAGTATAATTTTTGATAAAAACTTAGGAATACTAGAAAAAACAATAGAAGAAATTCAAAATGAAAAAAAACATATTTTGAGAACAAAATATGGCATAAACATTAAAGATAATTCAATTTACGACATAATAAACTTTCCAAGCTCAAGTATTGACAAACAAATATCAAAAGCCTTGAAAGAGCTCTTTTCTAAAATAGAAGAAAACGGAAGCTATTTTAATGCACTAAAAGAAGATTTGAGCACACCTAAAAGCTCAACTTATGAAGCAATACGAAAGACTTTACTAAATGTTGATGGTGTTCAGTACCTAAATATTTTAAGTGGACCTGGAACAATTGATCTTTATTTAATACTACAAGACAATTGTTTTGAAGACGAAGAAAAAACTCAAATTAAAATTAAAACCAAACAAAATATTTGGCAAGCAATATACTATACAGCACCAAGTGGAACTGTTTTTAAAGGCAATATTGAGATTGAGTTTTTAAACAGCCATAATCAAAAAAAAATATACAAATTCAGCTTAGGCAAAATAAAATACGTGTATCTTAAAGCGGTCTACAAAACAGAAGCAAAAGACGCAATCTACAAAGAAATAGATTCTCAAATAAGAGATATTTACAACAAAATTGTAAACGAAAAATACATTGAAATGGGAACATCTCTTAGATACCAAGACTTTCTTGCACCAGTTAGCATTATAAAGGGAATAAAAGAGCTGAGAATCGGAACTTGCATTAAAAAAGACAATACAAAAAAAATCTCAGAACTGGGTGACAGTGATTTCACATTCAATAAAGATGAAAGCGTTAAGGAGAATGAAATCATTCTTTTTGACACAAGCAAAAGACTGCTTATTAACAGAGAATGAAAATGAACAAAAAGATACCAAAATTTTTAGAAAATACCCAAATTGAAAAGTTCATCTACAATGAACTTGATTACAAAAAAGAGATCTTAAGAGAATTAAAAGAACTGCTTGAAAACTTTGGGACAATCAATGTTAAAGACAGTATTAACTCAAAATATATTGCACTACTGATGCTTTCAATATTTAATGCATTTCACTTTAAAAAAGAACTAGATAAAAATCTTGTTAACTCTTTAGACGCTATTATTTTTGCTATCAAATATATTGGAACTGACGAGAGCTTTATTGTACTCTTTAAAGCCTTTTTACACGCAAATGTAGAAGTTAGCTCAAATGAAAGCGCTCCAGGCGAAATAACAATAAAACTACTTGAAAACATTAAGTCTCCAATTGAATTTAATATTGCAGCAAGAAACCAAAACAAACTAAAAAAAATAACTGCAAAACACAGAAGATTAAAAAAAGATCTGGTTTCTAGCTATATGCCAAAAGATTACAAAAATTCAGTATATGAATTTATTAAAATATTAATTCCTATAGGAAGAGTAGTAAAAATCATAGACAAAGAACAAATAGAAATAAAAAGTACAAGAACAAGAAAACTTTACAAAGCAGATTATTTTTTTTGATCTACTAAATTATAAATAACACTTTACAATTAATAAAAAATTTAAAAGGAGAATATATGAATACTAATGAAACACAAGAGAGTGTACAAATAAAAGATTTAAACAGAAAAACAAAAGTTAATCAAAGCGATCTTATTCCTATTGACGACATAATAGAAGATACTTGCGCAATCACATATAAACATCTCCTAGAACAAATACAAGACGATACATTTTACAATAACGAATTTCACTACTTTAAAAAAGTAATAAAAGAAATAATTAGCAAAGAACTTTTAGAAAACAAAGAATATATAAAGGATATCTACATTAAAGTAATCTCTCAACTTTTAGGACTAAACACACCACTTGACAATATAGACTTTGATACTGTTTTTAGAAAAGTTAAATCTACGCTTATTTCAAGCTTAAAGCACACAAATACAAAATTGTCTTCAAATAAAATTTCAATTTACAACTCAACCACAAAAGATCTTGAACTTATTCAATTTGAAATCTTAATTGAGAGTTTAAAAGAAGTTCTTGCAGAAAAATCTGAAATAAATCAACTCAAAAGTAACTTAGTGAATTATTTAAAAATAAACGAATTTATAGATAAATTCCAAAACTCTTTCAAATCAATACCTAAAAAAACTTTTGATACAAAAAATGAACAACTTGTAAGTTGCTACCAAAACGGTATTCCGCAAATTGTAGACATTCCTATTTGGTGGCAAGGCAAACCTCGTGACTTTGGGGGACTACACACAATAGTTGACGACACTGTAATAATGGAATACCAATACAAAAACAAAGCAACAACTATTGTGTTGAAAAACAAAAGTAGTGTATCAATCATAATAAACGAAGAATACAAAGACGATTACATTTACTTACAAATTGATGCAGAAATTAGACATTCAAACGAGACAGAAAATCATAATAAACAATTTTACCTTCAGTTTGAAAAAAGCTCTACCAAAATACTAATAGCCTCATTTTCTTCGCAGAACATTCACACACTTAAAACACCAATTTACAATGGTTGGTACTTCGTTGGATCAGGCAGTTTAAACAAAGTACAGTCATTACCAATACTAAATAAAGTATAAAAATAAATTTAAAAGGAGATATTTATGGATACAATACTTATTTTTTTGTCAACAATTGACAATACAAAACTAATTATATTAGGGGGATTTAGCGTGTTGGCAATAATGCCAATGATTTCAGCAATAAAGCCGCAGTTTAGAGAAAGTTTAAAATCTTTTGTAAAAAAACTCCTTAAAAAAACAAATAAAAAGGAAACAAAATGAACAGTAAAATAAATATCAACTCTGGGCTTGAAGCTTTAAACAATTTATATGATTTTTTTAAAAGTAGTGATTCTCCAACAGAAATCAAAGTTGAAAAAGGAATATATTTAGGACTCAATCTCTACAACCTAATAATGAGCATCTACAAAGACAAAATCAATAGCATTGAAAAAGAAGAGTCAATCAAAATATTAAATGATATTGAAAATGTTAATAATAAAATTACTCAACTTATATCAAGCATTAATGACGAGAGAGACATAAGCATCATTGAATCTTTAAGAGCAGAAAGAAATGAATTAATGGCAAGCAAATCAAAAGCACTACAAGATCAAATAAAAGAATTCTCAAAAGAATCAGACAATAGCGCTCAAAACAAAGATCTAAAAGGAGATAAAATTGAAAATTAAACATTCCCCTTTTTTGTTTTTATTAAACACACTTATAATTTTTTCATGCTCTACAATAGCAAGACTTCCGGAAGAGCCACCGAACCCAAAATCGTCAACATTAAAGGCTTTAAGCTTATACGAAGCGCATCTTTCAAGCTATATTATGTACTTGCAAACATTTCTTGTGAAGACTAAACAAAAAGTAAATAACAAAAATTACCCTGAATTTAAACTTTTTGACACTAGCAAATTAGAAAAAGATCAAACTTTAAAATCAATCAAAACAAATATTGCTAATTTAAAAAATCACATTGACAAAATAAAACCAATTGCAACACAAGTTTACAAAAAATACTCAAAAAACGTACCTTAAAGTCATTTAACTTTTATTTTTTCCTAAAGTCCCAATTGTGGGACTTTTTTAATAAAAATTAGATAGTTGCTCTACACCTAATTATAAGTTAGGTATTATTATCATTTTATTTTTTTTCAATTTTCTATTTGTTATTTATTAATCTTATACTATAATTATACTTGTATTAAATTATATTAATATAATATAAAAGGAGAATATATTATGAAAAGATATTTATTGGGAATAGGTCTAATATTAGCCTTAATAGCATGTAAGCAAAATGTTAGCAGCCTAGATGATAAAAACAGCGTTTCAGTAAGTTTGCCTGGTGAAATCAAGGTTCTTGTAAGCAAAGAAAAAGACAAAGATGGCAAATACAGCCTAATGTCAATAATAGACAAAATTGAGCTAAAAGGAACTTCTGACAAAAATAATGGATCTGGAATACTTGAGGGTGTAAAATCTGACAAAAGTCAAGTAAAATTAACAGTTTCTAATGATCTAGCTCAAACTACACTTGAAATTTTCCAAGAAGATGGCAAAACATTTATGTCAAGAAAAGTAAATTCTAAAGACAAATCATCAATCGAAGAAAAATTTAACGCAAAAGGCGAATTATCCGAAAAAATAATGGTAAGAGCAAACGGTACCAGACTTGAACACACAGAAATAAAAAGCGATGGAACCGGAAAAGCTAAAGAAATTTTAAAAGACTTTACTCTTGAAGGAACTCTAGCTGCTAACAAAACAACATTAAAAGTTGAAGAATCAAGTGTTACTTTAATTAAGCACATTGAAAAATCTGGAGAAATAAAAGTAGAGCTTAAGGACACTGCTGGTCAAAAATCTGGGAATTGGGATGCAGCTAGTAGAGCTTTAACAATTATTGTTAACAACAAATACATTTCACAACTTGTATTTACAAAACAAGATACAATAACTTACCAGAAATACGACACAGCCGGCACCAAACTTGAAGGTACAGCAGTTGAAATCAAAACTCTTGCTGAACTTAAAAACACTTTAAAATAAGGAGAATTTATGAAAAAATATTTACTAGGATTTGCCTTGGCAATAACTTTAATAGCATGTGCACAAAAAGGCGCTGATCCAAAAAATACTTCTACTCAAGAATATAATGATCAAGAAATTATAGACACCAGCAACAAGGGTGATGTAACAACTTTGCCTTTGACAACAGAAGACTCAGTACCTTTATTTAATGGCACTGAAATTTTCATAAGTAAAGAAAAAAATCAGGCTGGTAAACATACTTTAAGAGCAATAGTTGACAATGTTGTACTTAAAGGGACTTCTGACAAAAATACTGGCGCTGGACAACTTGAAGGTTTTAAAGCTGATAAAAGTAAAACAACAATATTAATTTCTGATGATCTAAATACAATAACCATAGAAGAATATAATGTAAGTGACAAAAAAATCTCAAGCAAAGTTCTTATAAAACATGGGTCAATAACAGAAGAAAATTACAAAGCTAATAAACTAGACTCAAAAAAATTAACAAGAGCAAACGAAACTACCCTTGAATATTTAGAAATGACAGATGCTGACAATGCTCAAAGAGCATTAGAAACTCTAAAAAATGGAATTAAGCTTGAAGGAAACCTTGTAGGTGGAAAAACTAGTTTAACAATAAAAGAAGGTAGCGTTACCTTAACAAAAGAAATTGAAAAAGATGGAAAAGTAAAAATGTTTTTGAAGGATACTGCAAGTTCTAATAATAAAACAGGGGTATGGCAAGAAGCTACTGGTACTTTAACAATTAGTGCTGATAGCAAAAAAACTAAAAATATTGTGTTCTTAACAGATGGTACAATTACTGTACAAAAATATGACGCAGCAGGTTCTGTCCTTGAAGGCAACCCAATTGTAATTAAAGATCTTACAGAACTTAAAAACACTTTAAAATAAAATATATAAACAACCAACTACATTGGCTAATGCCTTTGTAGGCAGTTGTTTATTACAACTTAAAAATTGAATTTATATATTTTTCAATTTGTTACTTCTGGAAAAAGCCTCTTAGAAGGCTTTTTCTCTTGTAAAAATAAAAATCACAACACAAAGCAAATCGAAACATTTAAGCCTTTAAAAGAATAAAACTCTTTAGAAACACCAAAATAAAGCATAACCCTTATTGAAAATTAAGATATTCAAAATCAAAATAAAAAGTTCTAATGAAACTAAATATATTTCTAGAATTAAGAAAACTAATGGGGCTAAATCCTTCACCCAAGCCTAATCTTGAATGAAGGATAAATAAATAAAATAATTGAAATTCTTAATAAAATTAAACCCATTGCTAGTAAGCTCACTATTTTAAATAAAAAATTAAAGCGTAAAAATAATTTTCTCTTAATATAAGTACATTATTTATTATATTTTATTACAAAATCATGCTTTTGTAAAGTTTATTTAATAAATATTTGTTAAATAAACTTTTTTTATATTTTTTCTTAAAAAATGCTTTACTTTTTTAAGAAACTGTACTATTAATTAATTTAGAATTAAAGAAACTACTTATATTAGGAGTATAAAATTGAAAACATCAAAGCAAAAATCACTAAACACTACAAAAAAAGGAAAAAAAACTACAAAGAACTTCCAACATAACTTGATTGTATTAATCTCTACCCTCAACTTTATAAACTCAAACTTTAAAAAATATACACAAAAAAACATACTTTATTTTTTAAATAAAAACCTTGAAAGAAATAAACAAAAACCCATAAAACTAAAAACACTACAAAACTATTTATACATACTAGAGAAAAAAATTAAAGTCACACTAAACTACTGTAAACATTTGGGTAAAAATTCTGGAAGTGAAACTTATTATAAACTTAAATACGAAAAAACAAAATGCTATTCAGCAATTAACAAACATTTTAAGGAAAAAACAAACAACGAAATCAATGAATTTACGCAAAGAATAAACAAGTTTAATCAAATAAATAGCAGTGTTAAATGGGAGTGTATTAATAATACTAATAATATATATAAATATAAAGAATATAGAAATATACACAAAAATTTCGAAAAAACAACAACAGACATGCTAAAAAAATATTTAAGCAAATGTAACTTCAAAACAGAGATTCCATCAATAATAATGGATTTAAAAACAACACACGAAACAAAAATATACCATTTGAGAAATTTAAAACACATTGAAAATGATCTTAAAGAAACAGATCCTAAGGATATTGAAAAGCATCTAATAAGTGAAATAAAAGCAAATGTGAACAATCCAGGATACTTGTGTAAGTTTTTTAAGAACAATGGTTACAAAAAAGTAATCAGCAAAATAAAAAAAACAAACAATAAATACAAAAACAAAAAAGAAATTTTAAAAAGAATACTCAAAGAGAAAGTAAAAGAATTGGAAAATGAGCAATATAAAAAAGAAGATCTTGAGAAGTTTTTCAACAAAACATACGAAATTTACAAAATAAAACCCCATTTCATAATAGAATATAAAAAATATCCAGACTTGGATAAATTGATTAAAAAGGCAAGAACAGAAGCTTCTAAAATTCAAGACAAAATGATAAAGCTCAAAAGTATAAAAAACAACATTTTTAGTATATTATTAGAACAGTTGAGGCATAAAGTAGATTGCGATAAACTAATTCCTACTTTAAAGAAATTCATTGAGAATGAGCCTGATCTTAAATATAGCAAGGTATTTGATAATTCCTACTATAATAATTTGATTAAAATAGTGGGCTAAAAAGAGAATGTATAGTTTGGTTCTACTATTAAGGAAAAAGGAAAAAAATGACGGCTTTACTTGAACGATTAAAGCAAAAACAAAAAGAGTTAAAATTAAACTTAGATGATAAATCAAAATTCAAGAAAGAAAAAAAGACCAATGTCTTTTCTAAGATTGAGGAGGTTAAAGGTAGAAAAATATATCATACTAAAATATTCAACGACTTTTATACATTTGGAATAAGCAAAAATGAACCCACGAAATTCTTCATTTCTCTAAGAGGAATCTTTAATATAGAAGACATAAGTATGTTTCATTTGTTCTCCTTAAGAGAAGATGATGAATTTATAGGAATTTATTACGGGATAAGAAAACTTGATAAAGCTTTCATTGTAAAGAATTTTAACAAAAAAGAGACTTATACACTGAGAAAATGTGAATATATCGAATTTAAGTTCAAAAAAGGCTCTGTTTTTTGCTATTTAAATGGTCTTCACATTTTACTTAAGAAGGATAAGATTAATAGCTCCTATTACAATACACTTTTAAATATTATTCTGGAATTAGAAACGGAACTCTACATTTTTTATAACAAAAAATTATCAAAAGGGGGGATTATTCCGGAATGGATAAAAAAGAGACAAAAGTAATAACAGTAGCAAGTATAAAAGGTGGTGTTGGAAAGAGTACAACAAGTTTAATTTTTGCCACATTACTTTCGATCAAATCTAAAGTTCTTTTAATAGATATTGATACGCAAGCTTCAACAACAAGTTATTTTTTTAATAAAATTAAGGATTATAGTGTAGACCTAATAAACAGAAATATATATGAGGTATTAATATCAAATTTACATATAGACAATTCATTGATAGAGATTAACAAAAATTTAGATTTAATTCCAAGCTATTTAACATTACACAAATTTAATTCAGAATCTATTCCATATAAAGAATTTAAATTAAAAGAGCAGCTAAAGTTGCTTAGCAATCATTATGATTATATAATACTTGATACAAATCCCAGTTTAGATTTTACGTTAACAAATGCTCTTGTATGCAGTAATTATATAATAATACCAATAACAGCAGAAAAATGGGCAGTTGAAAGTTTAGATTTGTTTACTTTTTTTATGAACAAGTTGCTATTAACTTTACCAGTATATTTAATCAATACTAAATTTAAAAAAAACAATACTCATAAAGAACTTTTAAAGATTTTAGAGAAAAATAGTAATTTTTTAGGAACAATATCTGAGAGAGAGGATTTGAATAGAAGAATAGCTAAAAACGACGGATTCGATTTGACAAAGGATTACATAATAGAGTACAAAAACACGCTTAAAGCCTTTTTGAATAAATCAGGTTACGTACACTAAGTGTACTCAATTGTAAAGGAGGATTATAAGTGGATATAAAGATAAATAAAAGAAATTTATCTGATAGTGTTAGAGAAGAAGAACAAGTGCTTGTTCATTATAATAAGCTTAAAGAAAAATTAAATATCAATTTCCAAAAAGAAATTTTTTGTAAATTAGAGGCAATGAAAGTTTTAAAAGAAATTAAAGATAAAGAATATTACAAGTTGGACAACTATTCTAGTTTTGATGATTTTGCAAAAGATTATAGGCTTGCAAGAACTCAAACTTATAAGTATCTTAAAATTGCAACAGCAATAGAAGAGGGATTGATTGAAGAAAAATATGTGGTTAAAAATGGAATCAATGAGACAATCTGTTTGCTTAAAACAAAAGAGGGTCCAAATTTAAGAAAATCCAACCAAAATCCAATAAAACCACTAAGATTTCAGCTTAAGAAAGAAGAATCTTATTCTTTTTATAAAAAAAATGCCAAGCTTACGAGTTTTCTTTTGGAAAAAATTTTTTTTGAGGAAAAAGATTTTTTATTAAAAATCATTGAAGAATTTAAAAATTCAAAGTGTAAACAAAAATGAAATATTTATTTGCAAAACTTGAAAAGTTAGTGTATACTTTATAGGTACAGACTGACACGCAATGTGTCGCTCTTAATATAAGGACCTGTTACCTTAAAGGGTTTATTGGAAATTCTTTACAAGAATTTCCAATAAACCCTTTAACTTTTGATGTAAAATTTTCAATTTTTAGCAACGACTTTAGAAAAATTTAGAAAAGTATTTACAAAACATAAATTTTTTTATACTATAGTATTAGTAAAAACTTATATTAAGGGTTAAGATGAAAAGGCTTAATAGGATTAAAAATAAAGAATGCTGCGAATTTTTAATTAAATCTTTTGCCATTAAAAACAATGGGTTTGAGTGGCTTGTTTCTAGTAATATTAAAGGTTGTTCTTTGATTAAATATTTTCCTATTAAGTTTTTAGATTCTAAATTGGGATTTAGTATTGCAGTGCGGACTATTAAAATGTAAAAAAACAAAATATTGGATTGTCAATGTTTTGGAGATTTTAAGAGCATGTTTTAATAAAAAATCCCAAATGTGTGTTCTTTTAGAAATGGAGCAGACATGTATGATTATTTAAAAATTGTTTATTTAAAAATTTATGAAAAACAACTTGTGAGTGAACCAATCACAAGTTGTTTAAACTTTCTATTCAAATACTTGAAATATTAAGAGGCTAAAAGCCATATTTTTAAATAATAAACATTTTTACAATTTAAAGTTTTGGGAGAATTAAAAAGTGTTTGTTGAAAAAATACTGCAAAGTAATGGAGAACTGTTGAAAGACGTCCAAAAGTTTGGGTGTTATTTTTTATCTTTACATTATTGGATATTTGTTTTAACAGGTTTTGATTTTAAGGCAAAAGACATCAATGTTAATTATCAACGGTTTTTAGAATTGGGCTATATTAGAAATGATTGTTATATTTTAAACCCATGTAAAATTCTTCGTTATTATAAAATATTTTCTAAGGTTAGATATGAGAGTCCTTTGTATTTGCCTATAGTAGGTAAAGAGTTTGAAATAACAGAGATTAGGTTAACAAATAAAGATTTTGTTCATTTTATTGCAATGGATAATAATAAAGTTCTTTACGACAGCCTTGATTTAAAATCAAAAAGTAAGAAATTTAAAATAATATCAAAGAGAATATTTAATTATTTTGCTTGAAAATTTTAATGCCAGTTTCTAAATTTTAAATTTCAACTTAATGAAAGGCTAGCCAGAGATATTTCTAGCTAACCCTTTTGACTCCAATATTTTATCTATCTACTTAACTTTTTAGCTGCTTTTATTGGGGATCTCATTAATTTTAGAGCTTTTCATTATTGTTTGGCACAGTATTTTTTAATTTGTATTAGTCTCTTTGATAATTTTGGTAGAGCTTTTTCTAGCAGTTTTTCTGTTGTGGGTACAGTTTTTTAAACTGATCATTTTTAATAAGTTTGCCGCTTTAAGAGTAAAATCAACCATTTCTAAAGTTTAAGGAATTACATTTTGCATTTAATTTAGTGCATTTCATTTTTATTATTAATGTATTAAGCCTATTAAGCTTAAAGGCCAAAAACTAAAACGATTTTAGGTTATTTGGCCTTTGTTGTTTTAAAGTTAAGAAGAACTGTTAGAGCTGCTTTTATTAGCTTCTTCTTTTTTGTTTTTTAGTTGTTTGTCTTTAATTTCTTTTAATTTTTTTCCCATACTATCTTTAATCTTAAGCACCATTTGAGCTGTATTTACAGATTGGTTGTTAGTGCTTATTAAGACAGTCTCTTGCATTTTTTGTATTCCAACATCTTCTAAGGCTTTTGAAGCGCTCATCATTAAGTCAAACATTGCCAAGAATTGACCACCGCTTCCATTCTCTTTGATTTTAGTAGCTTCTTCTTCTATTGCTTGTAGGAATTTTTCTGCTACGTTAATAGCCCGTATTTTTGCTTCTCTTATGATTGCAGGTTTTTCGGATACTTTTCCACCTGTGGCACTTTTTGTAAAAGCATCAAAATTTACACCTTGTGCTGCGGCCTCTTTTCTAATTTGATCTATTTCATTTTTAATTCCTTTAACCGATGATTCTAGTTTTATTTCCATCTCTCCTGTTAGCCGCATGCTGTGAGCAGGTTAGCAATTAGAGTTAGTTTAAGCAAAGTTTTCAAATTAGTGATTTTTATCATATGATTCCTCTCCTTTAAATTTAGTTACAATATTTATTATATTTGAAATGATATTAAAATTGTAAATATGTAAGTATTAGAAAGAGCTAAAATTTTGTTTTTAGCTCTTTCTTTTTAATTACAATATTTTAAGATTTATTTATGTTTTTGTTTTTTCTCCTTTTTATCTCCGTCATCAAGGCCTTGTTTTCTCCTAACTTCTTCTAGCTTATTTTCTATTTGCACCTTAACCTCCATTACTCTTTCGGCTGTGTCTACGGGATTATTCTTAGCTTTCTCTGAAACATTACCTTTAACTCCTTTTATTCCCACCGCTTCTAATGACCCTACAGTTTCAAGCATTAAGTCAAACATAGCTAAGAATTGCCCATTGCTACCGCTTTCTTTAAGTTTTACAGACTCTTCTTCTATTGTTTTGAGAAACTTTTTTATTGCGCTAATAGCTTGTACTTTTGCTTCTCTTAAGACAGTTCTCCCATTTGACACTTTAGAGCCAGTTGCGCTATCTGTAAAAGCTTCAAAATTTACACCTTTACCAGTGGCTTCTTTTTTTATTTTTAAAATTTCGTTTTTTACATCCCTAGCAGATGATTCAAGCTTTATTTTTGCTTCTCCTGTTAAGCCAGAATTGCAGGCTGCTAACAAAGCAACAAACAAAGCTGTTATTAAATTAAATTTAATCAAAATATTTGTTACCTCCTAAAGTTATTATTATTTATTTTTAAATTCTAAAAAGAATTATTAATGCTTAAATTTTAGTTCATTTTATTGGAAATCAAACAATTAAAGATATCCAATTTAGTATTACTTATTATACAATCAGTCCAATAAAAATAGATAGTTTAGTGCATTTTATTTCCGATATAAAGGACTAAACTAAAATGTCTAATAAAGTTGGCAAAGTTTTTTGAATTGTGCAAAATTCAAAAATTTTATTTTAAAGCTTATCATTTTAAAATTTTATTTTTATTAGGGGACATAAGTTTGTTTTATGCAAATATAGTAATAATATTGTTTGGATATACAAGTAATTTTTTGTAGGTTAGCTGTTGGTTTGAAGATTAAATGTTTTAAACGGCAGTTTGCCAAATTATTGTAAATTGGTTGTTTTGTAATTAATTCAAAGGCCTAAAAAATTTAGGTCTTGAAAATAAAAGAGAAGCCATGCTCCCGCAATTAATTGGCTTCTCTTTTTGACTACTTTTTGACTATTTTTCTAATCAAGGAGTTGAAGGGGTATCGGGAGTAGATTTAGAGGGCATAACAGCGGTTTTTAATCCTTTAAAAAATTGTCCTGTTTTTTGTGCTCCGGAAACTATTTTATTTTTCCCTTTAATTATTATGTCTAGCAAACTTTCATTAGATGTATTGTTTCCAGCAGATTCTATTAAGCGTTGAAATGTATCAGCTTGTTCTGTAACAACGATTTCTCTAATTTTTGTTTCTTGTTCTGGAGTGAATCCTGAGCTGTCCATATTACAAGATAATATTAACGCTGGGAACAAAATACATTTTATTTTAAACATGTCTTTCTCCTTTACCATTTTTTATTTTCTTCTATGCAAAAATATATCTCGTTAATTTAATTATTCCCAATAAAAATATATAATTTTCTTGAGTTTTTAAAAAAACTTAATTAAAATAAAATAATGATATTTAAAAATAGAAAAGAAGAATATATTTTTTTATTTAAAAAAGGTTTAAAAGATCTAGACATTGCTCAAATCTTAGGTGTTGGCGAAGCTTTTGTAGCAAAGGCTCGAAACAAATATTTTAAGTCCAATGATTCTGTTTGTAAAAGAAACTCTTTTCCTAGCAATTTAACAGTAGAGAGTATTTCTAAAGAATCTTTTAATGGGGACAATTTTGACAATTTGGTATTACTTGCTACTAAAAAGGCTTGTGAGTTGGAAAATACTAAAAACGAGACTGAAAGATTGTTTTACGAGATAGTTTGTTCTTTTATTGATTCTCACAATAAATATAAAAATCTTAGTCTGAAATCAATAAGAAAAGATACATTAATCTTAGATTTAAAAATTAGCAAACTTCAAAGCAAGCTTGACAGCAGTAAAAAAAGAGGCTTCAAGGGGGATGAAAATCTTGAAATAGAGCTTGCTGCTAAGATTAAAGAAAAAGAAGATCTTGAAAAACAGCTTTTTAATATTTGTATGAGAGAAGATTATGATGCTCTTGTTAAGCTTAAATCTGTTTTAAGTGGTAAGAATTTAAAATTGGAGTAAAATTTGAAATTTTTGGAATCCTTAATATTTCTCAATCTTCAGAAAAAGTTTAAAAGTAAGTTTAATATTAACATTTTGGATTATATTAAACCCAGCTTAACTAAGCTTTGTTTTAAAGATTTTGAAAATAAATATTTAACTGTCAAGCAAAAGGAAGTGCTCTTAGACATAGAAAGTCACGATTATTCAAAAGTAATATTTAGCGGCGGAATTGCAAGTGGTAAGACGTTTTTAGCCTCATATTTGCTTGTTAAAAAGTTAATTGAGAATAAATCTTTTTACGAGCAAGATACTAATAATTTTGTCATAGGCAATTCTATTGGTTTGTTAATGACAAACACCATAAAACAGATAGAAAAGATTTGTAGTTTACTAGGGGTTGATTATCAGAAAAAGAAAAGTGGTAGATCTTTTTGTAAAATAGCAGGGCTTGAGCTTAATGTTTACGGGGGTAAAAACAGAGATGCTTTTTCTAAGATTCGAGGAGGTAATAGTGCAATAATTTATGTAAATGAAGCAACAGTAATTCACAAAGAAACTTTGCTTGAGGTAATGAAAAGGCTTAGAAAGGGCAAAGCAATTATTATTTTTGATACAAACCCCGAAGGTCCAGCGCACTATTTTAAAACAGATTATATTGAGAATACAGATGTTTTTAAGACATATAATTTTACAACGTACGACAATCCTTTAAATTCAGCAGATTTTATTGAAACTCAAGAGAAACTTTACAGACATTTTCCTGCGTATAGGGCTCGTGTGCTTTACGGCGAGTGGGTTTTAAACGAATCTTCACTATTTAATGAAATGATTTTCAATCAAGATTATGAGTTTAAAAGCCCAATAATGTACATTGATCCTGCATTCTCAGTAGGTGGGGACAATACGGCAATTTGTGTTTTAGAGCGTACTTCTGAAAAATTTTATGCATATCTTTACCAAAATCAAAAACCAGTAAATGATAGTTTAATTCTTGGAGCTATTCAAATTTTAATAGAAAGTTTTAATGTAAATACTGTGTACGTTGAGGAGCGAGATAGCATAAAGGGAGACGGAATTTTGACTAAAACAATTCTTTTGCTAAGAAATAATAGCGCTCATTATTTTAAAATTGTGCCAATAAAACCCTTGAGCAATAAATTTAAAAGAATATGTAATCTTATTCCTTTGTTTGAAAGCCGCAAAATAGAATTTTTAAAGATAATTAGTAAAAATGTAATAGCTGACATTTACAACTACAAAGGAGACGGCAAAACAAAAGATGATGCACTTGATTCTCTTGCAAATGCTTATCTTCTTTTGACTCTAAACTATCAAGAAAAATTATTCCATTTTGGTAAATTTAAATATTTATGATTTGATCTAAATTTTTAGGTGTCAATTCAAGTTTTTGGTTTAATCTTTTTGAAGTTTTTTTAGTTCTTGCATTGATTTTCTCTTTAATTTGCTCTGGTTTAAGGCAAGATTACATAAATTTAAAATAATTAAAATATTATTTTAAAAATACAATATTTTGCAAATAATAGAATATCAAGATTTAATCTTTTAAAAGCTTTGAAAAATTATTTTTAAATTTAAAAGGTTGGAAAATGTTATTGCTATGCTTTATAATTTAGATTTTATCTAATCTTGTTTCAAAGGAGTTGTTTATGATAAATAGGGTTTTTGTGATGTATTTACTCTCAGGCTTAATTTTTTTGTTTAGCTGTAATTTATTTGTGAAGCCTGAAGACATAGAAAAATCAAATTTTACAGATAAACAAAGGTTAAAAGCTTTAGAAGCTATTAAAAGTCAACTTAATGGTGACTTTAAAAAAATAGCCAGAGTTGATAAATATTTTGAACAAGTTGGTGATTCTAAAAGAGATGTTGTTTTGCAATTATTTTTGATTGGATTTGAATACATAAAAGTTAAAGAGTCAAAAGATGTAAGTTCTAATATAGATGCTTTAAAGAGTGATTTTGAATCCAAACTAAAACAGTTTAATTACACAGAAGATGATTTTAACAGCTTGGTGGAAGAATTTACCAAGTTTATTGAATCTGTTTAGTATGATGTGTGTGAGTTAAACAAGGTTATTTTAAAAATGTATTATTTAATATTTTGATAATTAAAAAAGTCTAGTCAGATATTTTTTTGTCTATTCAAGTGTATTTCAAGGAGAGAGAAATATGAGAATAGTTTTGTTTATTTGTTTTTTAATATGGCTTTTTGGATGTAGTTCTTTTGATCGGCACAATAAGGATTCACTGTCTGATAAAAAGAGAGTCTCTAAATATAACAAAGAGTATTATAAAAAGAACAGAGAAAAACTTAAATTAAGAGCTAGAGAGCGGTATCGTAGAAACAAAAAAAATTAAATCAAGTAAGAAAGAATTAAACTTATTAAAAATTTTAAAGTAATTTTGATATTAAGCAATATATTTAAGTTTATCGGTGGATTTATGTAAAAAGTATGTGATTGATAGTTATTTAAAATGTTTTATGGTTTGAAATAAATTGAATTTTAATTAGGAGAATATACATGAAGAGATATATTTATGTATATATATTGGTAATAATAGTAAGTTCGTGTCATTTGAATGATATTTCTAATATGGGCAAAGGAAATCTTAATAAGTACGATTTAAATTTTTCCAAGCTTTCTTTGGCTGAAAGAGAAAGCGCTATTTTGAAAATTCAAAGAAAATTCAAAAGCCTTACCGAGAGAATAAGCTCAAGAATATCTAACTATAGTGAGATTAAAGTTAGCAATTTCTTTAGCGAATCGAGCGAGCAAAAGATTGCGCTTTTAAACAAAATATTAGAGCTTTTAAAAGTACAGCATGGTTTGATAGAAAAAAGTAGCAATAGTTTAAGCAAGCTTAGTATGTTAAGTGGAGGAAATTACGCTGTTTTAGATCCACAGCCAGAATTACGACTTTTAAATCAAAAATATTCAGATATAGATGAAAAATTAAGAGAAATATGTGGTTACATTCTTAGTAACAATGTTGACTTTGATAAGGTTTTAAAGGATTTAGCTTATTTGAAAGACAGCTCTTTAGTATTAATGTAAAAATAAGCTTTAATTTTTTATTTATTGTGTTTGTATTTTTTATATTTACCTTTAAAGAACAAATATATTTTCTTATTATTTTAGCAATGTTTTTTAGAGTTTAGAAATTTTCAAGACTCAAGCATTGTTTTTGGGGCCTTAAAAGGACCAATATCTGGCTTTGGAAAGTAAATTTATGAAAAAAAATGGTGATTTGCTTGTATTTTTTTTGTGTTTTTTGCTTGGGTGTAGTTTTTCAGATTCTAGCATTCTTAATGCTAAGAAAACAAATAAATCTTTACTAGAGGACAAAAAAGATTTTAATAAGGATAGAGCCAACTTAGTTTCTAAGTTAGAATTAAATCAAAAAGAAACTTTTTACTTACTAGAAGAAGATTTAAAAAACCATGAAAATCAAAATGATTTAAAAAATTTTATTAAAGATTTAAGCGAATTAGATGCTAAAAAGCTTAATAGCATATTTTTAACCATAAATGACCCACTTCTTAAAATTTTATCTGATATTTCTAAAGCAGAAACAGCTTTAAGCATAAATGAAGAAAACAATTAATTTTTTTAAAAGCATTTTTTTAAAAAGGTTTTTAAAAACAGAACCAAAGATTTAGGTTCTGTTTTTAAGAATTATTTATTCTTCTAAAGGCTTTATTTCTGATAGGGCAAATCTTTCTGAACTGTTTGGGCTCCACCCCGTCCATTTGTCATTTTTAAAAAGATAATTTCCAGCAACATTGTATATTGGGATTATTGGAAAATCTTTTTCAATAATTATTTCTTCGGCCTTTTTTAATATTTCTAATCTGATTTTTTCATCTGCTTCAAGTTCAGATTTGCTTATCAATTCGTCAAATTCTGGATTTGAATATCCGTAAGATGAAAGATGTGCGTTTTTAGTTTCAAAGATGTTAAAGAATGTCATGGGATCTAAATAATCTCCTTTCCAGGACCTTACTGAGATCTCATACTGTCCTTTTAAACTATTTGATACGTGATTTTTCCATGTTTCAGGCTCAATTTCCACATCAATATTTAAAACTTTTTTCCATTGGCTTTGAATAAAATTGGCAACTTCCCTTTCAAGCTCATTTTTATTGTATTTTATTGTAATAGTTGGAAATCTTTTCCCATCTGCATACCCAGCTTCAGCTAAAAGTTTTTCTGCTTTTCTTGGGTTGTAAAGCTTTAACTTTTTTCCATAATTGTAGCTGTTAAAGTTAGGGCTTACTTTGCGTGTTGCTTTAAAGTTGTTGTCAAGCACTCTGTAGACCAATGTTTCTCTGTCAATTGCAAGAGATAATGCTTCTCTTACTTTAACATTATCAAGGGGTTTGACTTTTGTGTTTAATGAAAAAAATCCAATTTGGTTAATGTCGTATGAATAAAAATCTTCTCTTAAGATAAGCTCATTAATAAGTTTTAAGGGAATGCTGTTAAAAATAGCATCTATTTCGTTGTGTTCGTACATGCTGTAAATTTTACTTGCATCGTTTATTGTAACAAATGTAAGCTCATTAATAACAACGTTTTTAGCATCATAAAATTTTTTATTCTTTTCAAGAGTTATTTCTTCGTTTAAAACTCTTCTTTTTAATTTGAAAGGCCCGCTTGTAACCATATTGTCTTCTTTTGTCCACTGATTACCAAACTTTTCAACGATGTGGTTAGGAATAGGCATAAATACTGGGTTTGTAAGCATATCAAGAAAATATATTGCTGGTCTTGAAAGGGTTATTTCTAAAGTTTTCTCGTCAATAACTTTTATTCCAACTTCATCTTCATTTAATTTTGTTTCATGGAATTCTTTTGCATTTTTTATTGTTGACGTTAATAGGTTAATATTGGGCACTTCCTCACTATTTGCTAAGGCGTTGATGTATGAATTGCGGATAGTATTTGCAGTTATTTTAATACCATCGCTCCAATAAATGTCATCTCTTAGATGAAATGTATAGCAAGTGTTGTCGTAAGAAATATCCCAATTTTTTGCAAGCCCCGGTCTGTACCCACCTGTTTTTGGATCACCCTTTAAAAGTCCTACAAATAGCTCACTTATAATTAAGTTGCCAAATCTATCACTACAAAGTTGTGGGTCAAGTGATGTTGGTTCGTTTCCAATTCCAACCCCAAAGACAAGATCATCTTTTTCTTTTGAAATTGTGCACGAGATTACAACTGCAATTAATAATGATACAAGTGACATATTTTTCATTATCATACTATATTTTTCCTCTCTTTAGTTCGTAATAATTTATTTTATAGCAAATTATATTGCAATATAATTTTTAAAAACACATTTTATACTTTTGTTAAATTCCCCAAAAGACCAATTGAATTCTTAATTCAAATGCGATTGAAGCTGAAAAGCACAAGCAGAAAATACCTTTTATTTAAACAAATACATTTTCAAGATTTGTTTTAGAGCATGAAAAGTGTTAATAAAAGCATAATCAAAACAGTAAAAAGTTTTAATGCTTACTATTAGCTTTAAAACTACAAATAAAGCCCTTAGGGCTTTATTTGTAGTTTTAAAGAAGTTTTCAATGAATTGTTGATTTATAACAATAAACAAAGTATATCTCCCTCTTTATTTTTTTCAAATAAAATTTTCAATCTTTCTTTTTGGGATTGTTTGGGGGGAAATGAAAAGTTAATCTTTAAATTTGCTTATTGTTTTAGAATATAAAGATTGTTTTTTTAAAATTTCTTGAGAATGCTAAAAAATGAACTATAATTACGACTTATTTTAGGGGAGGTTTTAATGCAAAGGATAAGTATTTTATCGATACTATTATTAGTATTTTCTTGTAAGCAATTTGGCGCTGTTAAGTCATTCACAGAAATTGATTCTGGCTTTGGAGATGATGATTCTCTTGTTGTTAGTGATGGTTTAGCTAAAAGTACTAATGATGATGTTACCCAAGTGCCTACTTTAACATCACAAGAAGCTGAAATGTTAGGGGCTTTAAAAAGCTTCTTAAAAGATGCAATGGAAGTTAATGGTAAAGAAGAAAATTTGAAAGCGGAGTATGATAAATCTTATAAAGAATTTTTCGATTGGCTTTCTAAGGATGTTAACAAACAGAAAGAATTTGTGAATTCTTTTAATAATATTTGTGAGATTGTCACTAGGGCAGTAGATGCATGTAAAAAAAGATCTCATGAGCAGCAATCTTTAGGTCTTAATGAATATGTTTGCTATAAAATTAAAAAGAGCAAAGGTGAGGCTTTAAGTTTATTTTTCCAAAAGGTAGCCGATGCATTTGGTACTGAAGAGTACAAAAATAAGAATGAAGAGAGTCAAAAACCTGAGAAATGCAATCAAGAGATTTTCAAAGTGATTAAAAGATTGTTTACTGAAAGTGAGAGTAATAAAGAACTAGAAAACTTAAAAAATTTTGGGAAGGTTTAAACCTTTGTTTTGATTTTAAAAGACAGGTTCCAATTGGTGCTTGTCTTTAAATATTTTTTAAACTGCTTTTAAAGCATTTTTGTAAGTATTATATAATTTATATTGTTTTAGACTATGAGTGATAATGCCAACTTAAAGAGTAATTTTCAAGATTTTAAACTTAATGATACTGGGATTGCCAAAAAGTTGGCAGCTCAAGTTATTGATTCTTCTTTAAGAGTAGAGACTGATTTTAATAAAGTTTTAAATACAATAAATTTGCAGGATGCTTATTCAAAGATCAATAAGTCAAAATTTAGACTTGTTTCTACTATTAAGCTAGCCAGAAAACTAAACAATCATTTACTCTTAGAGATTGATAAAATTCCTCTTGATTTTGAGATTCCCATAACACTAAATATTGCTGACAAGATTTTAAAACTATTTTATTGGGTAGTAATCAATTTTGATTCTCATACAATAAATGAGATTGAATTGTTAGGTTTAAAAGAAGCTGATCTTTTATATGAAGAGGAAGAAGGAATGAAATCGGCTGAGGAAGAAATTAATAGTATTAAAGATCTCCAGCAAAGAGAGTCTTTTTGCAATCTACTTCTAATCATTAAATCTACATTTCAAGCAGACAAGGCCTTAATAAAAGCAATTCGAGCATCTCTTTTAGCATCATCTTTTGTAGCTCAACGAAGAATAGAAGGCAAGCAAGTTTTATTTTTGTATATTTAGGTTATTTTAATTTGATTTTCAAATGAAGCTAAATATTAAAAGGTAGAGAACAGCTCTCTACCTTTTTAATATTTATTGGGATTGGGTAAAGTATTAATTTAATCTTCTTTTTAATCTAATTATTATAATTTCTATATTTTAACAGTGCGCGTAACAGTAAGTAGAATATTTTGTAGATTTTACTTAATATCCTTAAATTAATATTAGCATAAATATTATAAAACTTATTGGTTTTTTTTATAAAATTTTAAATGAATTTTAATATTTAAGTTTAATATATTAATATCAATTAATATTTAATATTAATTGATATTAATTTGCATAAAAAACTGTTTTTGATATAATAATGTATTATGATATTTAAAAAAATGATTAATGAATTTAAAATGGAAATAAAAAACAAAGAATCCAAAATTAATCCTTTTGATGTTTACCGGTATTCAATTTTTTTTAGGAATTATATATATAGCACAGCTGAAGATGCACTTAAGAATGGAATTAATTTAAGTTTACTTGAAACTTCTTGCTTAAAAGAAGGCAGAGAGTCTCTTTTAAATTTAAAGGTAGAATTAAAAGAAGCTCTTTTTGAAGCAATGGTAAGTTATAGGTTTAATGGAGCAGGCTATATTTTGGTAAAACCCAAAGGTGAGGATGAAGATTTAAGTAAAAAAGTTAACAGTGAATTACCTACAGGTTTTAAATATTTAGATTTTCAAAGAATTCTTAACAGAAGAGAATCTAAGTATATAGAGTATCTCTTTAGTTACGAAGATTTAGATGGCGCAGAAGAAAAAGCAAGGATTGTAAAAATAGACAAAAGTAGAGTAATAATTTATGAAAATTATGATTATGTTTTAGGCTCTTATGAGCCTGCTTATACTCAAAGCTTGTTGCTTAATATTTGTCTTTTAGAACAAATTTATTTAGAGATTGAAAAAAGAATAAGAAATTATAACTTTTTGTTTTACAAAGATGAACATTTAGTAGGACTTGTTGAATCTTTAGAACTTGCAAAAGAAGAAGTTAGTGTTTTGGCAAATAATAAAGGTGGAATATTTTCTGCTTTTTTTAAAGGTCAAGAGCCAAACAAAAGCTTGTCAGCATTAAGTAGTGTTTCTGATCAGCTTAACAGAGAGCTTAGTAAGATTAAAAACAGTCTAAACAATGATGGAATTTTTTATACAGCATCAGAGAATGCGCGCCTAGAAGTAATAAAATATGACTTAGAGTTTTTAAAAGACACATTTGAGCTTGTTAAAGCAAAAATTGGTGCTGATACCAAAGAGCCTCTTACTAGAAGTTTTAATGAGCAAGTCAAGGGGCTTGGTAGTAGTGGTAAGGGAGATAAGAGTAATTATTACGATTATTTAAAAGGCGTACAAGAGTCTGTTGCTAATGCATGTAATCTTAAGCTTAACAAATATTACAGATTAAATATGAAATTTAATGAGCTTGAGATTTTAAGTTATGAGCAAAGACTTGAGAGGGACAATTTACTTCTTGATGTTTACTTTAAATATTTAGAGTTAATTAAAAATGAAAATCTAAGTGACAAAGCAAAGGAAAATTTAAAAGAACAATTAAGTTTAGTTATTTAAAAGGAGTAATTATGGAGAAAGCAGTTTCTAGCGTAGATTACAAAAGTAAAAGTAGCCAGGAAGATTTAAAAAATCTAAGTACAAACAGTAATGTTTTAAGCGATGACCTGATTCAAGAGTTTCTAGAATATAAAAATCTTAAAAGTGCTAGCAATAATTCAATAGGTAGTTTTTCTCACAAAGATCTAAGAGAATCTGTTGAGATAAATAAACTTGCAAATGATAATTTGAGTTTTGAATATAATACAGAAAATCTTTTAGCAAAAGGGTATTCTTTTAAGGATATTGTAAAAGGTCAAGCTGAAGAGCTTATTAGAAAGTATGTAAATTCAACCCAAATTGTAGCAATAGCTGGTACTAACAACCTTGATGAGATTAATTCAGATTCTCGTGCTATACTAATAAGGGTTGCAAAGACTAACATTAATCAGAATAAAAATGCAGAAAATTCATACAAAATAATAAATTTTCAAAGAATACAAGCAAGCCAAGCAAACAATTTAAGAAACAAAAACGCTTTTTTTAACACATACCAAGATTTAAGAAAAGCAATGCTTAATCAATGGGAAGAGCTTAAGCGTGAATTTTATTGTAATAAAAAAGTATTAGCTTGAATTTGTGTAATTTAAGCTAATAATAAAAAAATTTAAAAAAGGAGATATTTATTAATGAGTGATTCAATTGATTTTCAAAAAGAGATAGAAAAACTAAAGGCTTCAAAAATAGAACTTGAGAGTCAGCTTGAAAGTTTAAAAAAAAATCAAGCTCAAAAAATTGTTTTAGACAAATTGCAAAGTGTTAACTCCAGCAGTTACCCCGTGTTTGAAAACAGTTTTAAATTTGGAGATGAGGGGTTTTATTTTTCTCAAAAAGGCGGGCTTAAAAGCTCTTCTGCTGATAAGTTTGAAAATTATCAAGCTCAAGATTTTTGCTACAAATGCGGGGTCAAGCTTGTTATTAACGGTTCAAATTTACAAATAGCAAGAGGCGGCGGGAGAGATCTTTATGGGATTTGTGTTGACTTTGATGATTTTTCAAAGACCGGCACAGTTGTTCCAATCACATGTAGTTTTGAATGTGTTTTGATTGCTAAAGACAAAACAATCAAAGCAGAAGATAAATTAATAATAAACAGCGAAGGGTTTTTAGAAAAAGCCAGTAACAATGCAACAGTTATTCACGCTTTAGCATTGGGATCTGCTGAGGAATTTAAAGACAAAAAAGATGTTTATGGAGTTCGAGTTCTTTTTTTAGTCAAGCAAATAAAAGATGCAATTTAAAGTAGGAGAATTTAAAATGGATGAGAGTATCTTAAATAATGACGAATATGTAAACACGGTAAGAGATGTTTTAGTAGACGAGTGTCCGATTCCGGAATATTATCATTTTTTAGATTCACAGCAAATAGAGAGTAGTAACATTTCTCTTGGAAGCGATAGAATTATTAAGTGGTATTCTAATTTGACAGACATTCCGACATTAAAGGTTAATGATTTTAACACAGTCTCAACAATAAAGTTCCAAAGACAAATAGTAAAGATTAATTATTTGCCTTTTCAGTATGCATTTACATACTACGCTCCGGATGGAAAAGTTAGTGTAGAGGCAAGTACAAATATTAATATGAGGGAAGGATTGCTAGGAGCAATAATTGAAATACAAAAGTTAATGAGTGCCCACTATTTAAAAGGTGGCCTTGCACTTTCAAAAGGTAGTAAAAGAACTCTTCTTGTTGATGAGTCTAACAATGAGACTATGTACGGACTTTTGAATCTCCCAAACCAAATAGATAAAACAATTAAACATACAAACATATTGGATCAAATAAAATCAATAAATGATGATCTTGGAAAGATTAATTTAGAAGATGAACGAAGAGTGCCTTTTAAAATACTTACAACTAGTAAGATCAAAGGACGCTTACTTGAGAGATTCCCAAATAATAATTATTCATACAAAGACATGCTTTTTGATTTTATAAGCGCAATCAATAATGATGCTAATATTGAGCTTGAGACTACAAATTTATTAGATGATGAAATTTTAATATATCCAAGAAGTAGTAAACTCTTGCTTTTAAGGGATGGTCATCAACCAATATTAAATTCATATACAGAAGTGTCAAGTAGCAATTTTAGAACAAGTTTTCTTGACTTTTCTATTGGGACAATTTTGGCAACAAAAAATTCAATCCTTAGAATAAAATTGAGCTAAAAAATGAACGAAAGCAAAATAGATAATGATCAGTTTCTAAGCTTAACAAAATTAAAAACTTTAGACGGGGATGATCTAGAATTTTCTTTAAAAACAGTGTATGAGCAAATACTTAAGCTTTTAATGCTTGATTTTAAAGATTTTAGCGCTAAAGAATTTTCTTTGTATTTAAAATTACTTGAAAATATTTTAATTTTTAAGAGAATAAGGGTTAAAAGTTTAAATGATTCAACAATGTTTGTTTTGATTTATTATTTTGTTGGTTGTGAGTTAAAAAAACGAAACAGATTGAAAGGTTTTAATTTAAATCTAATTAAGTCTGAAAAATTCAAAGAGATATCATTAGAATATTTTCCTACAACACTTAGCAGTAGCAGCGGTTGTGGGGGAGATTTTTGTAAATGTTTAGATAATTTAATAGAAGAGTTAAGAGTAAAAGACTCTTTAATAGGTGTAGCTAAATGAAATCTTTAGAAATGATTAATACAAGGTTAAGCAATATTATAAGCATGTATTCACAAGATCTTTTTTTCTGTAAATTTAAAGCAATCAAAGATCCAATTAATGCGTCTTATGAGATGAGATTTAAAAGTTCTGATTCTGTTGTTTTTAAAGGAATGTTTTTACTAATAAGCCCAGAAGAAGTAGTGGAGATTGAAGGAGTAAATATTTTTGATAAAAATATTTACGCTAAGGTGTATACTCTTGAGAATTGTGAATTTGAGTACGGAGATTTGGTTAAGGTGCAGGAGGATTTTTATTCGATTTTAGGTGTTCAAAAGAGCTACGAAGAAGGTTTAAGTTACAATACGCTAATTTTAAGGAGTTCTTGTTGAGTATAAAAATTGAATTTAAAGAGGGTTGTTCTTTTAATGCAGAAAATAACATTAAAATCAAATCAGAAGAATTTGAGAGAGAGATTACTTTTAAGTTGGCAAGAATAGCTTACAAAGAGTTTTATTCTAATATTTTTTCAAATAAAGGAATAAAAATAGCTTTTAGAAAATCTATTCAAAAAGGGCTTGTTGAAATAAAGGATCAGTTTAGAGTTTTTTGTAAAAATTATCTGCTTAGCAGGCAAATAGATCTTGAGCCAAAAAAAGCTTTTAAGGCTAGAAAGTTTAAAAATTTGATTAACAATGTTGAAAAACTAAATCTTTTAAGAACAAAAGGACAATCATGATTTTAGGACTAACTGAATCTGTACAGTTTTTAATAAAAATACTTACGGCATTTAAAGAATATTTAAATCTTAAAGGAATAGAATTAGAAATTTTAAACACCTACAATCACCCTTATTTAGAAAAATTTGCTACAAATGTTAACAATTTAATTGTACTAAAAAGCGAGTCTTTTGAAGGGCTTACTCCGAGAAATCTAAATGGCAGTAGTTTTTGTAGCTCATCTAATGAGTTTAGATTGAGGTTTTCGCTTTATTTTTTGAGTTTCACCTTATTAAAAGCTTGCCAGGATTCTTATAATAGTATGTACAAAGTGTATGAACATTTTTTGGAATTTTTACATGAGAATAGATTTAGGTTTGAGTTTAAAAAAGAGCTTGAAAATGGTTCTTATTTGCTTTTGACTTATTATTTGTGTTCTATTAGCAATTTAAATAATGATGGACTACTTGGTGTTTCAAATAGGCACAGTAACATGTGTTTTAGTTCTAATCAGATTTTTGTTGCGAACATACAAGTTTTAAAGCAAGAAGACTAAATATTTAAAAAACAAAAAAATTTAAAAAAAGAAATTTAAAAAAAGGAGGATAAATGCCAAAAGATACAATAGGTGTTAGTTTAGTACAAAACAGACTAGATGCCAATAAAATTAATTATTACAATCCGCTTTTAATTTACAAAAGCAGTGTTTTAGCAAGTAAATACCTGGCATTAAGTGTTACAAATTTTGAAGAAGCACTTAAAAAACTTGAGATACAAAAGGTCTATGAATCTGATTCTTCTAAGAAGAAAATGGTAGAGGGTGAGATTAGTAATTTGCAAAAATCAATGGAGGATTTTTTTGGGCAAGACGGGCTTCGGTCTGTTGATTTTTATGTTTACAATCAGATTAAAGAGATTAAAGATTTTTTAAAATCTAATTTACATCCGTTTATAGTTTTTGTAAATCAATCAGTAGGTTCTATTAGTAGCGATTTTGAAGCTATTAGAAAAGCTCATAATTTTATTATTTTTGCTTCTAAAGACAACAGTTTGCCAAGCTTTTTAAAAGATAAAGACAAAGCTGAGCTTAAAAACATTATTGCTGTTTACAGTGACAATGAAAATTTGCATCTTAAATTTGCAGCAATGTATTTGCATCAAGCAAGTATTTTCCATGCTGTTAATCCTTATGGGATGATTTTAAATTCTACTCCTATTTATGATGATTCTTTGATTGATTCTCTGAGAAAGTCCAATATTAATTTTTATTCTCTTTTAAATGAAACTGGTAATGACGGCATTTTAGCTTTTAAAGAAGGGGTTTGTCTTTCAGGCAATCCAATTGATGAGGCTTTTACGCTTTATTATATTAGAAATGAAGCAATTAAAGAGCTTATTAGAATTTGGAATAAAAACAATAGAGCCAACAGCAAGCTTAATGCTTTAAACTTAGACTGTAATTTACCAAACGAGTACACAGCGGGGCTTGAATGTTTTTTCCATGAGCTTAAACAGAGAGGACTTATTGTTTTTTACAAACAGGTTAGACTTAAGATTAACTCTTCTGAAGGCTTAAATTTAAGCTTAGAGGTTGCACTAAAATATAATGACAGTTTCAATAGCGTTAATTTAGTAATCACCACACAAGAGATAAATGAATATTTAAGGAGAGCATCATAATGAGAGAATATTATTCATTAGATTTAATATTTTTTAGTTTTAATGACAGTTTAATAGATAGGGGTACTATTGAGTACAGTACAGAGCCTAATGTAATGGCTAAGGCAAGCACAGAAGACAGAAATTTTCCAATTCCAAGTTTTAGAGATCCAAGAACTGTTGTACATATTTTTGATTTGGAAGTAAGTAAGGGGTCTTTTGATTACAAACTCTTGACAAAGCTTAGTAATGAGCAATTTTATTCAAATGTTCCAAAAGCTCAAAAGTTAAAAAGATTGGTGTTTAACGATCAAATGGGATTGAAAATTATTTCAAATAGTGCATTTTTTGCAGAAATTCCAACTCGAAAATATTCATCTGAGAATGATACAGTTAAGTTTACAATTCACGCAATCAATTGTGATGTTGAGAAAGCAAGTTGATCAAACAATAGAAACGCTTTAATTGTTAAAGGATAAGAATTTAAAATGAGATATAAGTTAAAAATATTAACCAGAGATAAAACACATACATACATTCTAAAAGATATTCCCATGTACGAGTGGGACAATGTTTTGGGATTTGATGTTGAAAGAGATGAGCTGATTAGCAAACTTAACGATTTGCAAACATTAAAAGAAATAACCAAATTGATGATATCAAGAGGGTTTTTAGATGAATTTTATGAAATCTTAAACAAAGAGAGAAGATATTCTGAGCTTTATAAGTACGCTTTTCCCACAATTCTTTTTTCAGTTCAGTATTCACTTTTTGAAACAGTGGAAGGTTTTAAACAGCCTGGTTTGGTTTACATTGAAAGTTTCCAAGATCAAAACGGTGATTATATTAAGTATGATTACATTGACGGGCGCTGGAGATATGATTTTTTAATTTCAAGTAGGAAGTCTTTAGATTTAAATCAAGAAGATTCTTCTAAGCTTGATCTTGATTCTTTAGTGCAAGAAGGTGTTAATGAATAAGTCAGAGATTGCAAATAATTATTTTAAATACATAGACTATTTGACAAGAGAAGCTAATAAGTATTATTTTCCTATTGTAATGGGCATTTGTACATACAAAGATGTTAAGAAAATGAGCTACAAAGAACTTGTAGAGGTTAACCGAGTAGCTAATCTAAAGCTTAACAAGGAAATGTACGAACGATTTTTGTCCTTTAGCGTGCTTTAAAGGTTTTTATGTACGAAGAAAATAATAATGAAGATAAATTCACAATTACATTAGAAGGTGTGCTTGATAAAAAGTCCACTGAGATTAATTTGAAAAAAGATCTTTTAAGTTTAAAAAAAGAAAATTTTTTAAATGGCATTAGTTTGAGTCCAAAAAGTAGTAAAGATTTTTTATCTTTAAGTCTTGAGAGACTTGAAAGTTTTGAGAGACTTAAAAAAGATAATCTTCAAAAATCAATAAGCTTTAAATCTTTGAATGTTCCAAGTAAAAGTAATCCTTTTAAGGGGTTCTTTGAAGTAGATTCTCAAAAAAATAATCTAGAGAGCGTTTTAAAAGACTTAAATTCAAAAGACAAAAGCAGTTTAAATCTCAAACATTCGGCTATTCAGAAAAACAATCTTAGTTCTTATTTCAAGCCTAAAGTAGACAAATTAGCTTTAAAAGCTAGCAAGCAATACTCGTATTTTAAAAATGAAAATATTAAAAATACTTTTAAGCAAAATTTTATTAGCGATTCTGCTAAAGATCAAACTAATCCGACATTAAAAGATTTTAGATTAAATCCCAATTTTGGTAAGATTCAGTTTAGCTTTGCTGAGAGTGATTTGCAAGAATCATTGGGTTTAAAAAGCAAAAATAATCAGAGTATTTTGGAAAATCCAATTTCTTTTAGAGATTTTTCAAAAGACTCAGCATTAGTTGATTTTTTTAATATTAAAAGCTATTTTGATGGCTTGAAATTATCTTTAAAAGAAAAAGAATTTCAAAATTTAAAAGACAAAAAGATTCCTCAACTAAGCCTTGAGAATTTTATTTACAAAGACAATCAAAAAGAGAGTGCAAATAAAATATTAAAAAGGCAAAGATCTTTTGAAACAGAGTTTCAGAGAAATGATTTCTTAAGAAAACTTTATGTTCTTCAAAGTTCTCAAAATTCAAATGTGAATGATCTTTCTTTTATGGTTGAGCTTGCACAGAGATTGAAAGACGAAGGTCATGCAAAAAACGATACAAAAGTCGTTAGTCTAATAAGCGATTTGTTTAACAATCAAAATAATTTAGAAAAGGTTTTAAGCTTTGACAATCCAACAATTTCTTTAAAGAATTTAAGCGGTGAACCTGAGGTTTTAAGTAGTAATAAAATGCTAAACAGTACTTCTGAGTTAAGATTAGACCCACTTTTAGAAAAAACCGTAGAACTTTTAGAATGGGCTAAAAATTACGATTTTACTAATAGCGTATTAGAGCCTTTGAGGAATACTTTTTCAAATCTTGGTAATCTGTTGGGACAGGCATTTGAAAGCTTGCCTTTGGTTGAGTACATAACGAATGTATTAAGAGATGGTAGTGGATTTAGTTCAAGAGGAATTGATGATGATTCAAGAATGCCTTAGTAAATTTAAAAGAGGTTTTAATGATTAAAGAGCAAGCTACTAAATTAATAAAAGATGTTATAAATCAAATCTCAAGCTTAGTAAGCATTTCTAATTTTGTTTTACTTTTCCCAAGGCTTGATTTTAAAGGGCTTGGGTACATTCCTCAATTATTTTTTATTTTTGTAAAGCATGATCTAATAGAGGAAAATCTCTCAAGCGTAAGCTCAGACCGCGCAGTAATTGATTTTACGAGTACAAAAAGTGAATATGTAAACTTTAATATTACTCCAAGGCCTGAGATTGTAACAATTAATAAAGGGGTTTTGTCGTCTATTTATGATAAAACTTTAATAAGAGCGCTAAAAGCAACTCCTTTTATGAACAGTGCTTTAGAATTTAATAGTAATTTTATAAAAATGCAATTTAGGCAAAGGTTTAACTCAGGAGTTTATTATAGTATGTACAGTCCATCAGTAGGATTTCACGAGGTGGTGAGTATTAATTCATTAAAGCTTAAAGATACAGTTTATTTAGAAGAAGTAGAAGTTAGTTTGCAAGTAAAAATTTGTAAAACGTTTAATATTTTAACCTATAAAGGTTAAAATATTAAACAAGCACAACTAAATATTAGGAGAATATTAATGGGGCAATTTAAGCTTATTTTGATATTTGTTTTATTTATTGTTTCAACAACATATTCAAATGTTGCAAGACCATTTAATTTAAAAAAATGGAATTTTAAGAAAGATATAGATTTGGCTTATGTATTAATGTATGATCTTGATAATGGGATTTTAATCAAGTCTCAAGACAGAGCTGGCGAGATTAAAAGCCAAGAAGTGCTTGCTAAGCTTAATAAGTTAAATGCTTATTCTAAAAGTTTGCAGCAAATAATAAAAAAAAGACTTGTTAGGAGTAGATTTCAAAAAGAGGTGCAATCCCCATTATTAAAAATTATTAGAAAGTATAAATTTTTAACAAGAAATTACAAAAATAAACGTTTGATTGAAAATCCGGAATATACAAAGCTTATTGTAGAAAAGAGTATTCAAAAGGCTTTGTTTCTAGAAAATTACTTTAAATTTAAGCTTAAGAATTTAAAACCTTTGAGAAAGCTTGAAAGAATGGATTCTAATCAGAGTAGCTTGAAGAGGTCTTTAAAAGATAGTATCAATGGTCTTGTTAGGTCAAAATTTTCAAACTCAAAACCTTCAAAAAGATTATACGGTTTGAAAAAATGTAATAAAAGACGAGGTTTAAACAACCAAAAGCTTAATAATTCAGATGATGAGGAATTTCTAGATGAGTTAGACAGTGAAGAACCAGATGAATTAGAGAATGAGCTTTTAGATGAACTAGATAGTGAAGAGCTAGATGAACTAGATAGTGAAGAGCTAGATGAACTAGATAGTGAAGATATTCAAGAAGAAGATGAGTTTTCTTGAGAAGATGAGTTTTATGGTTTTCTTTAAGAGTAATTTAACTAAATTCTTTAAAACTTGAGTATTTTTATTTTAATTTAATTTTAAAGTTTAGCAAGCAGAATAATTTTTATTTGGAGAATATTGATGAGAAAATTAATTTTAATTTCTTTTTTTGTTTTAGGTCTTAATGCGTATTCTTACAATCTCCAAGATGATGAAGAGATTGCGGTTAAGTTTTTGTACGAAGAAGTAAAATTTAGTAGTAATTTAAATGAAAATCATACTACTTCTTCTGTTGAGATTTTAATACAAAATTTAATTGATAAAATAGGATCTGAAAATATTTTAAGCATTGAGCACAATTTAACTTTTAATGGGGTGTCTATAATGGTGACTTATAAAATTAAAAAGAGAAGTTAGTAAAGAAATATTTTGAAATATAAGGCAAATTGGTAGGATCAGTGAGAGAAGTTTTTTTGATTTTTATTTTATTTTTTTATTTATCTTTTAATTTGCATTCTTATATCGTTTTTAACGATACAATCGTTAAGGTTAAAATTTTTAATTTTAACCTTAATCAGCAGAAATCTTTTGAAAAATTAGAAGAAGATTTAAGACTTTTTATTCGAATGGTAGGTTCAAAAAATATTTTGGATATTAATCATAAAATCTTGTTCACAGGAGTAGAAGTTGCAGTAATGGTGATTTACAAATTAAATCAACAAGAGTAAAAGATTAAATTTTGCTTTTAATGTTGAGTTATCATTTAATTTTAAAAGGAGTTTTATTTAAAAAAGATGTTAATATTTCAATACGATTTTAAGATTGAATTTTACAATACAGTTGATTCTAAGAATAGTATTGGTGGAAGACTTGCAGGCTTGAGACCTAGAGTTGTTATTGTCACTCAAAATGGTTCTCCTGATCTGAATATTGTTATTCAAAATACATATTCTGAGAATAGTTTAATAATTGGTAAAAAAACCAAACTTCAGATTTTTAATGTACCTTTAAATTTTTCTGATTTTAAGGCTTCAGACATTGTAAAAATTTATTATAAAAAGTTTGCTCATCAGCAAGATTATCAATTTATTATGGCTGGATACTTGGGAGCACCTATTGAGAAAATTGGCGGGTCTGGGAATTTTAGTTTTGAGTGTGAGTTATACCTTTTGTCTAGGGCAACCTTTTTAGAGAGAAAGTTTGAGTATAAAAATTTCAAAGGAAGTACTGTTGCCGATTCAATAAAATATGCGTTTAAGGATAAGGCAATCTTTTGTATGAATGAGCTTGAAAAATCAAGAGTAATTGGCGAGAGTTTTGCCTGTAATTCTCCAAAAAGATTAATAGAGCACTTAAGGCGACAAGGATACGTTCATTCTATCATTGTTGATATTGGAAATCTTGGGCAAGATGTTGATTCGAAATTTATTTTTACTAATTTTGGACAGTTTATTTCTGGCGAGTACAAAAGACTTGAAGATTATGGACTTTTGTTTATGCCTCAGCAAGATTCTAGCGGAGATTCTGAGAACTTTGGATTAAGCTTGTATCAAGCACAAGTAATGTTTACTAACAGCATAAGGATTGGAGACGATTTAAGCTTTAAAGACAGGTATGGGAATAGTATTGCTTGCAAGGTTAAAAACACTAGCGCTAGACTAAGTAGTACTAGAGAGTGTGTTTTAAATCTTGAGCTTTATTCTGAGAGAAAAAAAGGAATGTATTATGAGAAATAATGATTTTTGTGTGGGACTAGAGCGCTTGAAGGTTTCTTCACCTGTTGGTGTGTTCAAGCAGTATCTTTTTGAGAATGTTTTTATTTGCAGAATAGGTATTATTAAAAGTTTTGATTTTGAAACTCAAACAGGGGTTGTTCTTATTAAGGAGTATGAAGGGTTAGAGATTAATACCAGAAATATATCTAACTTTAATCTTAATTTAGAAGAAGATGATGAAGTAGTTTTGATTCAAAGTAATTTCAATATTTTCCAAGAAAGTGATAATAATCATTTTGACAAAAATTATTTTTACATTCTAAGCGTACTTAATCCCAAAAAAATTGGCATTAAGCTTAATCAGCTTGAAGTGAGCTTGCAAGAGTTTGATGCGCAAAGCGAAAATATAAGATTTAAAGCTAAAAAATTAATTATTGATGTAGATAATATTGAAATTAAAGGCAATTTAAAAATTAATGGAACTAAATTCGAAAATCATATACACAGTTCTGGCACTCTAACTTATATTAATAGCAGCGGATCTCCTACAACTACAACTGGTAAAACAGGACCTCTTGTTTAAAGTGGCATCTAATGGCATTGCTTTGCGACTTAGTAGCTTACTTGGTATGAGCTTGTTTATGGGTTTGCCGGTGATTGTTTTCTACTAATACGATTAAATTTTTTACTTGATTTGCAAATTCTTTTGTTGCGTCAATTATTTTTCTGATATTGTTGATTGTTGATTTAGATTGAACTTTTAGTTGTTCTTTTGTGTATTTGTATTCATTTTTTACCTTGGTGAATTTTTCAGCTAAAACTTTATATTCTTGAGCTACTGATTTATTGTAAAGTTTTGGTTTTGGATGAAACTTTGATCCTAAATTCCAGTTTATTTGATTGTAGTTTTCTTTCTCTTGCCATTTGTTAGCAGCATCCATTACTTGCTTTATTGTGCTTGTTCCTAGAGGATCTTTAGTATCTTCAAAAACAAGTTCACTTTTTTTTAGCTCTTCAAGCAATCTATTTTTTGTTTTTTCCATGTTATCAGTGCTAATGTGATTAGTCAGGTTGCTTGTTGTTGTGCTTTCAGAGTTTTCTTGATCCTTTAGTAAACTTTCAATCTCAAGATCTGTTGTAGATTTTTCTAAATTTTTTATTGCATTTAGTGCTTTATCTAGAGATTCTCTTACTTGATTTGCGTATTCTTTTGTTATTGAGTTGCCATTTTTATTCAAGTATGTTTCGTATTTTTGGAATTGATCTTGTGTGGGGGTTTTTATGTTTTGGGTTAAAGTGTTGTTTTTTCCTTTTTGATCAAAGATTTTGTCTTTAGTATTAGCATCAATCTCGGTATTAATCTCTTCTTCAGCAGGATTTAGTATTTCTTGTTTGTCGTTGGTTCTTGAAACTCTGAATTCTATTATAGTTGGATTTAAAGGGTTTTTCATGCTTGAACCTAATTCTTGCTCTGTAATTTCTTCAGATGCACCGATTAGCAACAATTTTTCTTGTATTTTTGCAATCTCTTCTTCTGAATTTGCCATTTCTGTTTCTTCTAGTAGCATTAAATTTTCGTTGTCAAATTCAGACTTTAAGAAGATTTCTTGTTTGCCAGGTTCAATTTTTTCAATTTCTAAAATAGGAGGAGTATTTGTATTTATCTCAAGCTCTTTTTTAAGGTCCAATTCAATTTGTAAGCTGTTTTTAATAATTTCTTTAGATTTAAATTCGTTTAAGGCTTTGTTTTTATTATTTGTATTCATATTAGCATTACAGCTAATAACTAGTAGCAATGGTGCAAGTATTAAGAATTTGCTTAAAACTTTTCCAAGCTTGCTTTTCAAAGCCTTGCTCTCCTTTTGAATAAAAATATTGAGAAACATTATACTACATTTTATTATTTTTTAATTTTGATTTTAAAATAAAAAAAAATCCCCTTAATAGGGGACCCCTTAACAGGGGGCTAGGGGGTATCAAAGATTTTTCATTATGATTTTTAAATTTTTTTACTACTTTTGTATGAATTAAATACATATATACAATACTTTTTAGTATTTTGCCTTTGGTGTATTTATAGTTTGGTGTTAGAAGTAGTGGCGCTGTTTTAATTATTTTTCCAAAATTCTCAGCACCATTCTTCTCTTTTTGTATTGATGCAAAGAATTTGCTTTGTACTAAGTGTATAGCATACTTTTAATTTTTCAGATTTATTAATAAAGGAGAACATCGAATAAAAAACGATGTTCCTTTGAATATATTAATATATTTAAATGTAAGCTTAAAATTTTAAATATTAACCTAATAAAATGCTTGCAAAATATTTAAATTATTTTGTTGTTTTACTAGGCATCATCATCATCTTCTTCAGAATTGTAGTTGTCTTCTTCTTCTTCTTCCAGCACGGGTTTTGAGTCTGATTTTTTTTTGTTACAATCTTGTTTTTCTTTAGGCGAGCCGTCCATCATTTTATTAAGAATAGAATCTATTAAAAATCCACGACCAATTGCGCTACAGGATATAATGAATACTGAAAACGAAATAAGTATTATTTTTTTAACCATTTAATCATTCCTTTAACCTAAGCAATTTAAATGTAATTATATATCATAAAATTTAATTTATCAATTAAATGGATATTCTTTTAAAGCTTAATTCATTTTAAATATATTCTTTTTGAATAACTAATCTTAGCTTATTTATGTCTGTTAGTATTTCTAAGATTTGAGCAAAATTTTTACTCATTTTAAAGATTTGATTGTGAGGTGCAAGGTCCAATTCTATGCTATTTTCACTAATAGACACTTTGTTGTAATCTATTGAATGGTAATCTTTTTTGTTTTTTATTTGGAATCTATAGATAGGATTTAAGTATTTCTCACTTACATTATTTTTAATGAGATTTTTAAGATCCAGTAAAGCATAATTTTTAGGCTTTTGGGTATCATTTGGAGGATTAAGCATTATATTAATAATATTTTTTTTATTTTTTTTAATGTTGAAAATAAATAATAGTTCTTGTTTTTGGAAAAGATTTTCAATATTTTTGATCTCTTTAAGATTTTTTAAAGTTAAGCCTTTTGAGTCTAATAATTGTTTTCGTATTAGAATGCTCAAAGATTCCACTTTTCCTTTTGTAGATAAAATTTTATCCTCTGCTTTTTGAAATTCATTTTCTCTGTTAATGTTAAAATCAATAGCTAATGTTTTAATCGGATAGGTTTGTGAGTAGTATTTTTCAAAGCTTGTTGGGTTTTGATTTGACTCTCTTATTTCTATGCTTTGAATTGACACAGGGATTGTTCCTACTACATTTTTGGTGTTAGTAGTTTTTTGTTTTTCATTTTCAAATAGTAGATCACAGGACAATATCAAGGCACCTAGCGATATTAAAATTACCTTTTTAACCATTTAATTACTCCTTATCCTTTAATACATTTATTATAAACTATTGTACGTATTAATAGTGATTTTAGTTTTATTGGATTAAAAAACATAAAAGGATAGGCAGTAATTTTTACAAAAAGAAGTTCTCTAATGCAACATAAGAACTTCTTTGGAGGTAGTTAAAAAGTAGCTCTAAGTTTTTGTTATATCGATTATTTAATAAGCTACAGTTTAGAAACAGTATTGCAGATACTTCTAAATATAGCTCACATTTGAAAAAGTCGAATTTTTGTTTGTTTAAATCCAAACAAAGAGGGCTCGAAGTGAATCCTCTTTGAAACATGTGTGGGAAGTGTTTAATAAGTTTAATTTTTTATTTCTTTTGATTATTTTATGAATTCTTTTAGTTTGGAAGTATTAGTTAGTATTTCTATTGTATTGTAAATGTTTTGACTTACTTTAAGATAATATTTTTTATTAGAATAAGGGGAATAAATAAGCTTAATTTTACCCAGGCCTTTTTTAAATTTGGTAAAGTTGAGATATTTCCAACTGTAATTGGTTGATACATAAAATGAGCTGCCAAATTGCAAATCGCCGGATTTGTCTTTGTTTGTAATTGCTTTGTTTATGCTTGATAAACTGTGATAATGAAACAGTGGCATTAAATTAATCACCTTTTTTTGTTTATCTTCGAAATTTAAACAGCATCTTATGTAATTATTCTCATAAAAGTTAATAAAATCTTTGTGGTTTTTTAATTTGAGCAGGTTTTTTAAACCTTTTTTATCCATATTATTTTTGTGAGCCAATATGCTTATTGATTTTAGTTTTCCTTTTGTGAGTGTAATTTTGTCGTATTGGTCTAAATATTGTGCTTCTGATTTTATTTCAATTGTTGCATTTGAGTCCGTATTGTAGGTTCTAATGTAAAATTGCGAACAAAGAATAGGATTTAAAGGTTTTGTATATTTACTTTTGTAAATTAGATTATTTTTAAATGAATTCACATTGTCTCTTGTAATATTAGAATTGTTTAATTTCTTTTTAAAAAAACTCAAAGTTGTGTACATATAATTATTTAATTATTCCTCAGCCCAAATTTATTTAAATAAGATATCATTTTATATATATTTTATCAATAGTTTTAAAATCATTTTATAATTTTTTATTAAAACAAAAAAACTAATTGATATTGATTATTTTATGATTATATTTTAATATGGTATAAATTTTAAATAAGGAGAATTAAATAATGACAAAATTAATGTATGCTGTATTTTTGAGTGCAATATTATTTGTTGCTTGCGAAACTACAAGAATTTCAGATGAGATGGAAAGCATCAAAACTGACGATTCAAAAGTTACAACTCCAATGACAGATAAATCTATGAAATCAACTCCACAACCTATGATGAAGACAATGAAAAAGTAATTTTTATTACTTTTATATGGGTTTAGAAAGAACACTGACAATAATTTTTTATAAAACTTTTTTAATAAATCTTATTAAAAAAGTTTTTAGTTTTTAATTTTTTTCAAAAACAAACATTTTGTTTTACCGGTAAATATTATTGCTCTAAACAATAATGTTCTTAGCAAGAAAGATTAAATATAAAAAAAGGGGAGGGATTGTTAACAATCCCTCCCCTTTTAATCGTAAACCAATATTATTGAATTGGAGCAAGAATATTGGTGGTTGTGTTTACTAGATTTAAAATTAAAGTTTGAATAGCTGCGAATTTAGCTTTTGGATTTTTCAATTGTATGTTGTCGTTTAATTTTGAAATGTTATTTCTTAATTCAGGGTTATTATTGTATTCCTTAATAATGTTATCTACATCTTTTAGCCACTCTTCTTTTAGTGTTGTAAGTTTATTAAAATCATAGTAGAGTGTTTTCAAATTAGGTTTGCTTAGATTTTGTAGCCTGTGTCTTACATACATTATTTTTGCGCTTATTTCTTCTATTGATAATTGAATGCTAAAACCTCTGTTTATGAGAGTTTCTTTAACTAAACTTAGGTAGTTTGAATCTTGGCTGAGTTTAGATAAAATTTTTCCAAGGTTTACAATAGTGCCTTCGTTGTAATTTAAAGATGTGTAAAGCATTCTTCTTTCAGTTAGATATTCTTCTTCGTCAAAATGTATTGTTGAGCCGGCATTGAAAATTATTTTACTAAATATGTCTTTTTTCATTCCAAATTGGTCATCAGGTTCATCCCTGTTAGAATCAAATTCGCTTATTTTAATAATATTCGCAGATCTATCTATTATTTTTTGTATTAGCTCTTGAGCTTCAGGATCCAATGTTTGTTTTGGGGCCTTGGATTTAGCATTAGCATTAGCATTAGCATTAGCATTGCCCTTATTGGGTTGTTGTAAAGCTGCTAAATTTGGGTTGTTAGCAATATTGCCAGCTGCGATTTGTGGTGGATTGTTTAGAGCATCAATTGCAACAAGCAAATCATCTATTTTTGGTTCTTCATTTTGAGTATTTTGAGACACTTCTTCGGTGCCGGGTAAGTCATTTTCGTTTTCAAATTTTTTTGTCTTTTTGTCATTATCTTTGTTGCCTTCGAATGAGCAAGAAAGCATAATGAGCACAGTTAATATGAGCAATAAAAATATTGCAGTTAATTTATTTTTTTTCAAAATGTTATCCTTCAATAAAAATTTTAAGTAATTAATATTAATTAATAATTTTAATTACCTAATTAATAACTTTAATTCAAAATTTATATTGTACAATATAAATTTTTTAAAAAAAGAGAGCTTTTGCTCTCTTTGGATACAAGGGTTTATATTTTTTGGGAATTTTTAATTATTATTATTTTTTAAATAATGTGTCTAAGTAAAATAGTGTTTGCTCAGATTTTGAGCAAAGAGAAATCATTTTGTCTGTATATATTTGATGGATATGGTCTTTTAGCTTTTCTGTGTTGCTTTGTAGTTCTAAGGTAGCGTTTGAACTTTTTATTAATGTTTCTATTGTTTTTATCCATTCTTTTTTTATTTCGATTAGTTCAATCATTGCAGCACAGATTTCTTTTAAAGTATTTTGATTAAAATCATTTTCTTTTAGTGTATCCATTTTGATTGCTAAATCTTCAAGAGCAACTTCAAATCTTTGTTGAATTCTTATTCCCCCCGATATTTTTTTTATTGTCTCGTGGGCTTTTGGATTCTTGTAGAGCTTGTTTACAATTTCTGCTAAATTAAATATGTCAGTAGTGTTGTAGCCTAGTGATGAGTAAAATTGTCTTCTCATTTTTTGGGATTCTATTAGGCTTGAGTTCATTTTTTCTCTGTGTTTTTGTCCGCTTTGAGAGTTTATTTTGTAAACATTAATTAGTTCAAACATGCTATTTTTTAGCCCAAATTGACTAGGTATTTCTGTTTGAAGCTTGTCTCTTTTTATTATTGCCATTTCTCTTGCCAAGATTTCAAAGAGTTCGTCAATTAGGTCTGCTTCGTCTTTGCTTTGGTTCTTTAAGTCTTGTGTAGATCCTAAATGTTCTTGCTCTTTTATATCTTTTTGAGGATTTAATTCATCGTTTTTTGTTTCTGTAAAACTTGCTACTTTAGTTTGACTGTCTTCGTGGTTTAGCTTACAAGAAAACAATGTTATTATTCCTAATGTTATAAATATCGATAATTTTGCTTTATTCAAAATTTTATCCTTTAATAAAAATTTTAAGTAATTTTTATTATTTAAAAATAATACTTAATGATTTAAATTTAGTTCAAATTTGAAATTGAACAATAATAAAAAAGAAAAGATTAGATCTCTTCTTTTTTAAAAGCGTTGTAAAAATAGTTTATTTTTGTTATTTAAATAAATTATTAAAATTCTGTTATTTCAATGTACATGTCAAGAACAGATTGTCGAGCATTTTGCATTTTATCTAAATATTTGGTTTGAATGTATTCTGCTAAAGATTTTGGATTTTTTAAGCTTGAATTAGAGTTTGCATTAGTAATAAGGGTATCAATGTATTTTGACCATTCTTTTTTTTGAGCCAATATTGTATTGAATTTTAAGTCAAGCTCTTTTAGCTTAATGTCAAAATCAAAGCTTCTAATTTTATTGTTTAAGTATTCTTTGCTTAATATCTCAATTTTTTTATCTAGCTCTTTTATTGCAAGTTCAAAAGAAATTTGTATGCCAAGTCCTGATATTATTAAGGATCTGATTAAATTATGATTTTGGTCTTCCTTGTAAAGGGTTTCCATTATTGATCCAAATTGTTCAATTTTTAATTGATCAAAGTCCATAATTGCATAGAATTTGTTTCTTTCATTTTCTGCTTCTGGTGTGTTAGAGCTAAGTTTTGGTGCGTAGCTTCGATCAAAAACCGAAATATTTGAAATAACATCTATTAAAGTAAATGCAGAGTCTTTCATTTTAAATTGATCGTAAGTTTCTCTAAATCCTTTGTTGTTTTCCAGTTTAATTTTTTCTTCAGAAATCTTTTTGAGAATTTTATTTTTCAGAGTTTGTGATTTGCCGATTTGTTTATAAGATGTTTGGATAAAGTTTGGTTTAGTTTGTTTGAAGATTGTAGGAAAATTGTCAATTTGTGTACTTTTTAAGTTTGGGCCTATTGGTGGCTGACTTAAATTGTAATTTGAATTTTGGTTTTGAAATTTTCCAATCTTTTGGTTAGGAGTTTTTGTAATTATGGGCGCAGTTGTAGCTATTTGAGTAGATGTTGTTTGTTTTTGTGGTACAATTTCTATTTTTGTTGCTACAATCTTTGTATTTTTTTCGTATGGACCTGATGGATTTGCTTTGTGTTGCAGAATTCGCAATTCTTTATTTTTTGTTGGTTGTAGTTGTTTTTGAGATGCTTCTATTTTATTATTGTTTGTTTGGTCATTCTTATTGTTTGAGCTTGTGTTGATAGTGATTATTGCCTGATCATTTGTTGTACTATTGAGAAGTTCTTCTACTTTGTTTTTATACCCTTTGCTTAGATTAGCATCAATTGTGCAAGAAGACAAAAACAAGGCTATTAGCTTTAAATATATTAATGATTTAGTTTTCAAAATGTTATTCCTCGGTAACTTTTTAATAAATTTTAATAATCAAAATTAATTAAAATTTAAAATTAATTATTAATTATTAAAAATTTAGTTCAAATTAAACAATATTCAATAAGTATAAACAAAAAAAAGAGCAAGAGATTTGCTCTTTTTTTTTGTGATCACAAGTTTTCCTGTAACTCTCTTCCAATTTCTATCATTAAATCGTAAATTTCATTTGAGTCTGGCTTTAATGTATTCTCATAGGTTGTTTTTATGTAAGCTTTTAAATCTTCAATTTTTTCTTGAAGATTTTTATTATCATTGTATGTAATAATAATTTTGTCTATATTTTTGATCCATTGTTGTTGCATTCCCAGAATTTTATTGAGTTTATTTTTAATGTCATTTAATTTTTCTTTGCTATTAAAATTAATCAGGTCGTCTTTTCTTTTACTGATGTCAAGAACAGCTATTTCTAGTGGATTTTGTACAAAGATTGATCCTCTGTCAATTATTGCCCTAATCAAAGTTTTAAGTTCATCTTTGTTGGTATCAAATTTGTTTAAAATTTCTATTAGGCTTGTAATTCTTATTTTATTGTATTCAAGAGATGAATAGAACTGTCTTCTGTAATCTTTGCTCAGATCATCATTTTTTTGAATATTAAGAAAAATTTTTTTTACTTGCTCAGAGGTTAATTCTTCTTCTTTTTTATCACTTTCTATTTTTTCTACTAAGGGTTTGATTATTTTATCTATTTTTTCGACAAGTGTTTGTTTTGAGCTAGTAAATAAACCGCATGAGAACGACAGCAATGTTATTGCTGTTAGGCTAGTAACTGCCAATCTGTTTTTTTTCACAATCTTCTCCTTTTATAAAAATGTATCTTAAGTTGTTTAATTCTAAATTTGTGCGAAAACAAAAATATTTTAGCCTTAACATATTTTAATTTTGAATTCCAGGCATTGTTAAAGCTGGCAAATTGTAACGAGGATTTAATATTTCTTTTATTTTGGTAGTAGCAGATGTTGTGTCATATTTTTCTAATTTTATTGTATATCTAATGTGTTCTGCTAGTCTGTCGGCATCGTCTTTAATTTCTTCTAAATTTTCGTTGTAGTTAAGAATAATCTCATCTATCTTTTTGATCCAATTTTTTTTTATTTCAAAAAGTTCTTTTATTGTAGTCTCAAGAGTTTTTAGATTTTCTTTGCCTAGTCTTTTTAATTCGTCTTTATCATCAGATATTTTTAAAATTGTTTCTTCAAGGTTTTCTTGAATGTTAAAAAATCCTATTTTGACAACTTCTTCTATTAGTTGGTGGTGCTGTTGTTTGTAAAGTTGTGTGAGTATTTTCCCAAAATTTACAATTCTTGTTGTATTGTAATCCAGTGAAGAGTAGAATAATCTTCTCTCATTGTTTTTTGAGTCTGAGCTGAGTTTTGAAAGTTTAAGCGAGGTTGTATCTGTGTTAAAGACTGAATGTTTCATTCCAAATTGATCAGCAGCTTCAGTTTTTTCTTTGTCTTGTTCTACTTTTTCTTTAAATCTTTTTATTTCTGTTGAAATTCTTTGGGTTATTGTTCCTTGGAATAAACTACAAGAGTACAAAAGAAGTGTTGTAATGACAATATTGGTTAATATTAGTCCATTTTTTTTCAAAATATTCTCCTTTGATAAAAAAAATAATAATGCTGATACAAATTAATTTTTAGTACATATTACAAATGTATCTCAAATTATTTAAAGTTTAAGTTTAAACTTTAAATAAAAATTAAAAGACATTGTTGGTTTTTTGGATTTAGATTAAATGAGTTTAAAAAAATAGAAAAATTAACTTCTCTTTTAAAAATATTAAGAACAATATATTAATTTTTTGTTTATATTAGTAATTTTAGCTATTTGTATATTTTATTTTTTCTCTTGGGCTTTGATGTTCTTACTAATTGTTTTCTAATGTTAATTCTGTAATATTGATCTTGATTTTGTAATATTTTAGTAATTCTTTAATTCATACACTACTAATTAGTAGTGTATGTGGTCGCAACAATCTTTTAGAGAGTCTTTAATACTGTCTAAAATTTGTATACTTGCATTTGGGTTGAATTTATTTGCGTATCTAACCCTTATTAGTTCTCCTAAAATTATGCCATCAGCTCTAATTCCGGCTGTATTTTTGTCGTATTCGCTAATAATGTTTTCTACAGTTGTTATCCACGCATTTCTTTCTTGTATTAGTTTTTCAAAATTTTCTTGAATATCTTTTACTGTTTTTGTTCTAAAATTGAATATTAGACGTCTTTGCTCGTTTTTGTTTAAAAGATTGACAGTCTGTTCAAAGGATTCTTGTATTTTGAATCCTGTCCAAAGAATTGAGCCAATAAGATTGTAATGGGAGTTGTCTGAGCTTGATACTTGTGAGAGTATTGTTCCAAATTTTTTTATTTTATTTTCGTCGTAATTTAGAGATGAATAAAAAAACCTTCTAAACAGATTGTTTGCCAATATTAAGTCAATAGTAATGTCTTGTTTTTCTGGAATTGTGGTTTTATTTATTCCAAATTGATCAATAGGTTCGATTTTTTGAATATCTATATTTATTTTTTGATTAAATATTTCTATATTCGGCCTTATTTTTTTAATTAGTTCTTCATTTTCGTCAAATTCTTGTGTAATCTTTTTGATTACCCCTTCTTTTTCGTTATTTGATAATTGATTTTTTTGCAAGTTTTGGATCTTTTCAAGATTTTCTTTTTTTTCAATGCTATTTTCGTCAATTTTAGTGGGAATGGAGCTTGGTTGTAATTCATTTGTTGCTTCTGTGTTGTTTGATTCAGAATAAAAAGAACATGAGAATAGTAAGGCTATTTTAAATAGTTCTAATATTTTATAAATTGTTTTCTTTTTCAAGATCTAATCCTTTAGATAAAAATTTAATCATAAGTGTTATTTGACAAGCTCAATATTTCTAATATAAATATATTTCAATTTATTTAGTATTCAATATTTGTTTTATTTATTTAAAATAAAAGACAATAAATTAACTTTTTTAAAATACGTTTGTAACGTAATTAATATTGGGGGCTTAATACCGTTTTGGTGGTTATATTTATTTTAAAAAATTTTTTCTAATAGCCTTTGTTTTCATTGGTGATTGCACTATATTTTTCACGTGTTGTTTTATAATAAACTTAAGTTTATTATAAAACAACACCGTTCTCCCCATTTTACGGTAAATTTATGTTTTAGAATTTTTGTTAAAAGTCTTTATTCTAGGTGATTGTAAGTTAATTAAACTAGTTGATTATGTATATTTATACAAATATGTATTGATTCTAATTTAGTTATGTTTTAAAATATTAAAAATAGTTTAAATAAGGAGAATTAACGATGACTAAAATATTTGTTAATTTAATAATTAATATATTATTGTTTGGATTTGTAAGTTCAAATGTGTTTGCAGATTCTAACAATGTAAATATTCTACAATCTCAACCCAGCATTTTGCTACAATCAGATGAAAAAGACAATAAAAATTTAGATCAAAAAGACAATGAAAAATTAGATGAAAAAGACAATAAAAAATTAGATGAAAAAGACAATAAAAAATTAGATGAAAAAGATCAAGTTATTCAAGCTTTGGATACTATTAATAAAGTAACAGAGGATGTTTCTAATAAATTAGAAGAGGTTAGAGAATCATCTCTTGAGTTGGTAGAATCAAATGATGAGAGTTTGGTTAAAAAGTTTGTAGGGTCAATGTCTTTGATGTCAGATGTTGCTAAAGGAACTGTTGTTGCATCGCAAGAGGCAACAATTGTGGCAAAGGCTTCAGGAATGATTGCTGAGGATGCAAATAAGGTTGTTGAAATTTCCAAAAAAGCTGTTCAAGAAACACAAAAGGCTGTTACTATTGCAAATGAAGCAATATTTTTAATAGAAAAGCGAATAATGTCAAATAAATCTCCAAATAATAAGGAGTTGGAATTAACAAAAGAAGAGGTTGCTAAGGTAGAACGGGTTAAAGAAACTTTAATGGCTTCTGAAAGAGCTTTAGATGAAACAGTTCAAGAGGCTCAAAAGGTTCTCAATATAGTTAACGGTTTAAATCCATCAGATAAAGATCAGGCCGTGGCAAAAGAAGATGTTACAAAAGCTATTTCTAATGTTGTAAAGGTAGCTCAAGGTGCAAGAGATCTTGCAAAAGTAATGACCATTTCTTTGTATATGAGATAGTTTCTTATATGAGCTATTTATAAATTAATTAGAGGGTAAAGCAAAAAAAGGTTTGAGGCTGATTATATTAGTTTCTACCTTTTTTATTTTATATTTTACTTAAAATTAATATTTAAAGTTATTCTTAAGTTTGTTATCATGGTATTATATTTTTCAGAACGAAAAATATAATAAATTTGCTTTGAGTAGGGAGTATTAATTTTTGAATAGAGAATATAAAATTTTGAATAATGGCTTTTTAAAGCTTTTAGATTTTATGGGAGATGACAAGAGAATAGTTGAGGCCGCAAGGATTTCTTATCGAGGAGAGAGTGTCAAAAGAAAAGATGAAGAGCTTATTGACTATTTGATAAGAAATGGGCATACAAGCCCATTGGAGCAGGTAGTTTTTACATTTCATATTAAAGCTCCAATATTTATTGCACGGCAGTGGATGAGGCACAGAACCGCAAGGATTAATGAAGCTTCTGGATGTTATAGTTTAGCAAGAGAGGAATTTTATGCTCCTTTAGAAGAAGATTTGATATGTCAAATTTCTAGTAATAGTAGTAGAAATTCTGAAAGAGTGTTCAAGTTTTTGGGTAAAGGTTTGTCAGAGAAGATAAGGCATCATCAAAAATATTCTTATGAGCTTTATCAAGATATGATAAATTCCAATATTTCAAAAGAAGTCTCAAGAATAGTTTTGCCTTTAAGTTTATATACTGAATGGTATTGGCAAATTGACCTGAACAATCTTTTCCATTTTATTAAGTTGCGATTAGCTTTAGATAGCCCAAAAGAGGTAAAAGAAAATTCGCCAAAAGAAATGCAAGAATATGCTAAGGCATTGCTTAGTGTAGTAAGAGAAATCGTTCCCGTTTCTTTTAACAGTTTTGAGAATCATTTTTTAAAAGGAAAGAGATTTTCTCACGAAGAGATAATGGCAATTGCGAATGCTTTGGATTTAAATAAACTTAGTATTGATTCTAATAAATTGAATATATTGAAAGATAAGCTGGGGATTGATTGAAATTTCAAATTATTTTATCAAGTTATTATGATATATGCGGATATTGCGAACAGTTATTTTAAAAGTATTTATACTATTACATAATAATTA